>CAZUDR010000228.1:0-5527 GCA_964618715.1 uncultured Undibacter sp.
CCTGAGGCCGGCCTTGGCCGCCTTGATTGAACGCTGATTGCCGCAGAATTCGCAAAGGACCGAGCGCGATACGTAGACACGGCACAGTTCCTTGATGCCGTGGTCGGCGACGCCGTTCTTGAATACGTCGCGCCAGGTGTTGGCGAATGACCAGAAGGTCGCGGGCACTTGGGCGCGTACTGCCTGACTCTCGGGTCGCGGCGTTCCCTCGCGCGCGCAACGGGCGAACTCCTCCAGCATGGCGGGGTCCGTTACCGTTGACGGATCGACATAGCTAATGCGCGGTTTAGACATCGGCGCTGCTCCCTCGAATCATTTTTTCTTTCCGCCGCTTCCCGGAGGTGCGGCGTTGATTGTGGCCGCCATGTTGCCGCAAGTGGGGCCGCAGGGCAACGCCGGTAACCCTTACGGAATCTTGACGCTTGGCGCGATGCCGGATCCGGCGCCGGCAAACGACAAAAGTCCAACGCCTGCGGGCAGGAAGCACGCGAGCTGCGATGTCAGGCTCAACCGTTCGTTACCGGCGAAGCCGGTGCCTCCTTCGTATCGTTAAGAGCGTGAAGAGCTGCGGTACAGTTGGACGCAGTTAGGATACCGATCATAAACAATACGAGTTCAGAGCCCCTTCAGCATAGGCCAAGAACGCATTACCGCGTAAGCAATTGAATACTTCCTGCCGCCTACTCTTCGCATCAGCAGACCGGAAATCAATTCAGGTCGCGTCAAACGGGGCCAACCAGCCGTGCGTGCCAGTACAGTCGTCATGATCGGGTTTGCCGTGGTGTTCGGCGTCCTTGCCGTGTTCATCGCCCAGGTCTGGCTTAACAACCAGGCCGACAGGCGGGCGCGCAGCATGGAAGCGAACCAGAAGCCGGTCGCGATGAAGACGATCGTCGTCGCTGCAAAGCCTTTGCGTTTCGGCACCGAACTCAATGCAGGCATGCTGCGCGAGGTGCCGTGGCCGACCGAGTCGATGCCGTCCGGCGCCTTCGCCAAGATCAATGACGTGCTCGGCGAGGGTCGCCGGATCGTTCTCACGCCAATCGAGCCGAACGAGCCGGTGCTTGCACTCAAGATTACCGGGCCGGGGCAACGCGCGACACTGTCATCCCTGGTCAAGCCGGGCATGAAGGCGGTGACCATCCGCGTCAATGACGTCGAGGGCGTTGGCGGCTTCGTGCTGCCCGGCGACCGCGTGGACGTCGTGCTGACACGCCAGATCGACAAGGGCGACGCCTCCACCGAGATCGTGTTGCAGAACACGCGCGTCCTTGCGGTCGACCAGACCGCCGACGACCGCGCCGCCAAGGCGGCCGTGGCCAAGTCGGTGACACTGGAGGTCAATACCGTCGAGGCACAGAAGCTGTGGCTCGCCTCTTCGGTTGGCAGTCTTTCACTGCTGCTGCGCAAGGCGGGTGAAACGGCGGAGGCAAAGACCCGCAAGATTACGCTCAAGGATCTGGCCGGTGTCGGCAACGGCGGTCCGACCACGACAGTGGTCGTCCACCGCGCGACCGCGAAACAGAGCTACACCGTGCCGGTCGAGGGAAGTGATGGGGATACCGATCTCACGGTGGGACGAGGCCAGGCATGGTGATGCCGGGCAAGGAATCAATCAAAGGGCACGGGGAGCACGTCGTGATTAACAACAAGGACCATGCCGTCGGCTTTGCCTGGCGGCGATCGGACAGGGCCGCATCATACGGCGACTGGTTGCGCGACACCGCGGTCGCGCTGGCGGTCGCGCTGATTGCCGCACTGATGCTCACGCTTGGCCACGCACAGGCGAAGCCGCGAACCATCAGTTTTTCCGGCGAAACGCGCACCGCCATGCTGACCGTGACCATGGGCAAGTCGCGCGACGTGCGCACGGACGAAAGCTTCGTCGACGTCACAGTCGGCGACCCTGAGGTGGCCGACGTCAATCCGCTCACCGATCACTCGATCTCGATTCTTGGCAAGAAGATCGGCACCACGCGCGTGTCGGTCTATTCCGAGAACAAGAAGCTGGTCGGCATCTTCGACGTCGAGGTTTCCTACGACATCACCCGGCTGACCAACGAATTGCGCCGCCGCTTCCCGCGCTCGCGCTTGCGCGCATCGACGATCAACGGCCGCATCATGCTGTCCGGCGAGGTGCCCGACGCAGTCACCCTCGACGAGGCGGTGACCATCGCGCGCCAGTTCGGCCCGGAGCTGATCAATACGGTCAAGGTGATGTCGCCGCAGCAGGTGATGCTTGAGGTCCGCTTCGTCGAAATCGCCCGCAAGGCGGGTCGCGATCTTGGCGTGCAGTGGAACCGCTTTGGCGCAAACAGCCTGGTCAATGTCGGCAACCGGACCTCGGCCGGAACCTTGCCGGTCACGCCTGCGGGCCCCAACAATTTCAAGCAGCCGGGCGTGGTCTCCGGCGGCCTCAACAACGCAGACGTGCTCCGCTCCGCGGCGGTGGCGGCCGGCGTGATCTCCGGCGCTGCGCCGTTTGGCTTCGCGATCGCGCGGCTGGTATCGAGCGGCGTCACCGCCGACGCGCTGATCAACCTGCTTGAAGAGCAGGGTGTTGCCCGCGCATTGGCCGAGCCCAACCTGGTCGCGCTTTCCGGCGACACCGCGAGCTTTCTCGCCGGCGGCGAGTATCCGATCCCGGTCTCCGGCCAGTTCGGCCAGATAACCGTCGAGTACAAGAAGTACGGCGTTGGCCTCGCCTTCACGCCAACCGTGCTCGACCGCGGCCTGATCAACCTGAAGATCGTGCCGGAGGTGAGCCAGATCGACAACACCCATCAGGTTGCCGTGTCGAACACCGTTTCGGTGCCGGCGCTGATCGTGCGCCGCGCCTCCACCACGGTGGAACTGCGCGATGGCCAGAGCTTCGTCATCGGCGGGTTGCTGCAGACCAACAACCGGAACCAGATCGAGCAGCTGCCCTGGCTTGGCAGCGTGCCGGTGCTCGGGACGTTGTTCTCGTCGAAGTCCTACCAGAAGGAACAGACCGACCTGGCCATCATTGTCACGCCGCACATTGTGCGGCCGACACGGCCGGGCGACATCGTCAAGGCGCCGACCGACGACTCGCTGCCGCCGAACGATGTCGACTTCTTCCTGCTCGGCAAGACCGAGGTGACGCGTGCCGAAGCACGCGCGCTGACGCCTTGGACAGCGCTGATGGCTGCTGCCGGCGAACAGCCCTACACCGGGCATGTACTTGATCTGAACACGGGGGGGACCAATGCGGCCATCCAGTAATCGCCTGCGCGCACTGGCGCTGGGCGCGGCACTTTCTGCCTTGCTCGCGGGCTGTGCCAGCTACTTCGATCGGCGCGACACCATTACGCTCGACGGCGGCAATGCGCTGGCGACCAATCAGGTCACCCAGATGGTTGATCCCTGGCCCCTGGTCAGCGCCGACAAGAACATCGCCTTCAACGGCCCGCGCATGCAGAGCGCGGTCGAGCGCTACCGCACCAATCGGGTGATCCCGCCGCGCGGCTCCGGCACCTCCACCGCCTACGGCGCGGCGCCGGAGGCTTCCGCCGGCGAGACGCCCGGCAACACCTCGCCGGTCGGTCCGACTGTGACCCAGTCATCGGTGAAGTAACGCGAAACCGGTGAGACTGACATGCACAGCGGCCGCAACAAGGGCGACAGCCACACCCGCGTCGTCATTCTGACCGCCGACCCGGCGTTCGACGCCTCCGCGCGCGAGACATTTGGCGCGTCTGCGGCGATCGATCTCGCCGTGGTGTCCGGCACGCTTGCCGCCCAGGGTGACAGCCTGCCGATCGAGGGTGCCACAGTTGTTGTGGTCGACTTCGACGCCGCCAGTGCGGAAGAGATGGCTGCGCTGTCGCGGCTGATGACCCGGGTCGGCTCCTGGCCGCCGGTCGTCGCAGTGACCCAGAAGTTCGACCAGGACGTCGCCCGCACGCTGCTGCAGATGCACATCGCCGATTTTCTGGTCAAACCGGTGGCGCCGGTCGACCTCGTGCGCGCGTGCGCGCGCGTCGCCACGTCTCCCGGCGGGGAGACGACCGACGCGAAGATCTACACCTTCCTGCCCGCAGTCGGCGGCGCCGGCGTGACCACGCTGGCGATCCAGACCGCGATGGTGCTCCTGAACAGCGGCGGGCCGCGCGCCAAGCCGTCCACCTGTCTGGTTGATCTCGATTTTCAGCATGGGGCGGTTGCCGACTATCTCGATCTCGAGCCGCGCCTCAACCTGGCCGAGATCGAGCCGCGTCCCGACCGGCTCGACCGGCAGCTGCTCGAGATCATGCTCTCGCATCACGCGTCGGGCCTCGCGGTGGTCGCCGCGCCCAACCGTCCCGCCGAAATGCGCAGCTTCGATCCCGACGTGGTGACGCGGCTGCTCGATCTCGTCTCCAGCCATTTCGAATACGTCGTGTTCGACATGCCGCGCACCTGGTTCTCGTGGACCGACAGCGTGCTGCTCGGCTCCAACAAGCTGTTCATCGTCAGCGAAACGACCGTGCCAGCGCTGCGCCACGCCAAGCAGCTGGTGGCGGCGATCCGCGAGCGGCTCGGCGACGGCCCCAACCCTCAGGTGGTGGTCAACCGCTTCGAGCAGCGCGTGTTCTCCTCGGGCCTGCGCCGCAACGATATCGAGAGCGCACTCGGGCAGGCCTTCGTGGCGTCGATCCCCAACGACTACGCGCTGGTGCGCGAGGCGATCGACCGCGGCGTGCCGCTCGATGACGTCAAGCCGGGCAACAAGGTCACCGCCGAGCTCAAGAAGCTGGTGCTCGAGGATATCGACAAGCCGGCGGCGGGCATGGCGGCACCGCTGCTCAAGAAGTTCAAACTGGCGGGGTAGGCGACAATGGCCGGCCGCTTTTCTACTCGTCGCTCTGCCGTCGGGACCGACCTGCCGGTGGTCGAAGCGGAGGCGCCACTTGCCCCGCAGTCCGTCGAGACGGCCGAGGCCGTCGCCGCGCCGGAAGCGCCGGTGTGGGCATCACGCGAGGCCCCGCCCGAGCCGCCGCCGCCCTCGAGCGACAATCCCCTGCGAAGCGACAAGCTGCTTGACGCCAAGGTGCGGCTGCACCGCAAGCTCATCGAGGAGATCAACCTCTCCGCGCTTGAAAAACTGCCCGAGGACGAAATCCGCCGTCACGTGCAGGACATGGTCAGCAAGTACGTGCTGGCCGAACGTCTTGCGCTGAACGCGCATGAGCTTTCCGACTTCGTCACTGAAATTCTCGACGAGATGACCGGGCTCGGTCCGCTGGAGCCGCTGCTGAAGGACCCGGGCATAAGCGATATCCTGATCAACGGTCATGAATGCGTCTACGTGGAACGCGGCGGCGTGCTCGAGCCGCTCGGCGTGCGCTTCAAGGACGAGCAGCACCTGCTGCGCATCATCAACAAGATCGTCTCCGCGGTCGGCCGCCGGGTCGATGAATCCCACCCGCTCTGCGACGCCCGCCTGCAGGACGGCTCCCGCGTCAACGTCGCCGTCCGTCCGATCGGCGTCGACGGCCCGCTGGTCTCGATCCGCAAATTCTCC
>CAZUDR010000228.1:5537-5896 GCA_964618715.1 uncultured Undibacter sp.
TCTTGCCCGCAGCCAGCGCGTGGTGCTTGGCAGCCTGGCACGCGAGCAGGTCGAGGGCGCCTATGCGCTCGGGCTCTCGCGCCTGGTCGAGGTCGGCGCGCTGCGCCCGCAGATGGCCGACCTGCTGGCGGCGGCGGTCAAGGCGCGCATCACCACGATCATTTCCGGCGGCACCGGCTCCGGCAAGACCACCATGCTCAACGCGCTCTCCGCCTTCATCTCGGAGAAAGAGCGCCTGATCACCATCGAGGACGCCGCCGAACTCCAGCTGCAGCAGCCGCATGTCGGCCGCATGGAGACGCGCCCGCCCAACATCGAGGGCAAGGGCGAGATCCGGCAGCGCGAGCTGGTCAAGAACG
>CAZUDR010000229.1:0-5882 GCA_964618715.1 uncultured Undibacter sp.
CATTGCGGGGGACGTGGCTGCCGCGCCTGCAGTGTCGACGGCCGATCAGGCCGCCGCCCCCACCGCTTTCCCTGAAGACCGGCGTTTCGCGGATGGCGAAGCGGCGCTGGTCGAAAATCCGCTGGTGCCGGCTTTCGCCGACTTCACCCGGCCCCCACGCGCCGATGCCGGACACGCCCGGGTTCTGCAGGTTGGTATCGACGTCGAGGCCTTCGAAGCATTTTCCGGGAGCGCCGAACCAGCGACGGTCAACCTGGTTCTGGAAAAGGTGCCACCGTCCGCTGTTATAGAAATCGACGGATTCCTCGTGTGCCCGCGATGTGGACAGCCAGTTGTATGATACGAGCTTTTCCTCGCGGAGGATTCGGTTGACGAACCCGTTGCCGTAGACCCCGATCGCATACCGGCTGCCGACCGTCTGATTGACGACGCGGAAGTACGCGAGGACCGCGTCGACCATGTCGCCACCCGGGGTCAGGTTGAAGTCGACCCCGAAATAGATGGCGGATCCTTCGGGCTGTCCGACCAGCCTCGCCTGTTTCAGCGCAGCCTTTGTATCGGCTTCCACCTCGGCTTTCGCCGAACCGGTGTCGTCCAGCCCGTTCAGAAACTTGGCGGGAATGTTGTTCCGGTACTGGTAGAGGGACACGATCGAAAGACCGTTCCTGATCAGGAGTGCCGGTTCGCGCACTCCGTTGATCATGTTGCCGTCGGACGCCATGATCTTTTCGCGCAGCCCCCGCTGGGCCTTGCGCGCGAAGAACCGCACGACCACTTTCACGTTCCGGGCAGACAGCTCCGTGGCGACTTTGGCCGCATTGTACGGGGTATCGATGATGGCGACGCTTCCCGCATCGCCGGATCGCCCGGCCGCCGGATGGATCGGCAGCAGGGCGCTGGCCAGCAGCCCTTTGGTGAATGTTCTCCTCGATACGGTTGACATCGCCCTCCCCCGAAGAGCCGTTGTCTGCATCTTACCCTTTTTGCCGGGCCTTGATCTCGTCGTATTTGGCCAGCGCCTGTTCGAACACGTGATTGAACAGCCACATCGAATCCAGAATCTCGCGCATGGTCGCGGATTTTCTTGCCCTGTCGGTCTTGCCGAAGGCGAACATGCTGTTGTTGCGCAGGTAACCCATGATCCTCGGGCTGGAAATCCTGTAATTGAGCAGGTCGCCTGACCTGAGCGCCGATTTGGTCGGGCTGGGAATGATCTGGATCAGCTGGAAAAACCGCATCTGGTCGATCGGCTCCGGCAACACTTTCATGATCGCCGGGATGCGCGGGAACAGGTCCGCGTGCGCGTTCATCAGGCCGTTTCTGACGCCGGTCCAGTGATTGTAACGCTGGTCCGATTTGCCGACCCGCGCCTCTTCGCGGTCGTCGCGGGCGCTCAGTGCGGGATCGAGCGCCGCGACCCGCTTCTTGATGGCCGCCCATTTCCTCCGGCCGTTGCGGTCCTCGCGCACGCCGGTCTGGAAACTTCCCTTGTAGGACTGCGAGCGTGCATTGCCGATGTTCTGGTTGCCGCCCGTCTCGGCGAAGAAGACGGCCAGGCTGATGCGGCCTGCGACTTCTGCATGCGCCGCATCGAGGCCCCTCGCCCGCCCGATGACGGTGCCCAGCTCGACGACGTCCCTGAACGGCGTATCGGAAAACTGCGCGTTGGCGGGGGGCGCCTGCATGATCGCGAACAGCGCCTTGTATTCGTCGATCAGCGACTCGGTGTCGGCGTCGAAATAGGCCGGCGGAATGTGAAACTTGTTGGGTCGCCCGATCCGCGACGGCAGCACGTCGGTGAGGTCCTTGTACGCGCTCATCATGGCGACGCGCGCAAGATAGAGCGCCTGTCCCGGCCGGTCGGGAAGATTCTGCCGCGCATCGATCTGCGCGCGCCGCGTGCGCAGGACCGACCTGAAGTCCTCGACGGACTTGTTGTAGGCCCTGAGCGCGTCGGCCTGGGATGGTGTGAGCTTTGCGGTCTGGGCGGACGCCACGGAGATGAAACCGGAATCACCGATGCCGGCCGGACATCCGGCCAGCCATGCGAGGCCGCAAAGTGCGGCCAATATGCGAGGATGGTTCACAGGACCCACGGGCGCTCCAGCCGGCAAGATTCGGTCGAGGAGGAAGATTAATGCGCCCCTGTTTTCGATCAAGGGATGGCAAATCGTGTGCCACCCGGCCGGCCCCGGGGGTGGCGCAGTTCGACATGCGATCTATAATTATCATGCATTGTTTCATTCAACAGTGGGGGATGCTCGAATGGCCGGAAAAATGATACTCGTGGCCGCAGCTCTGGCAGTAATATTTTCGTATGCGATGCCCACCGGCGAGGCGAAGGCGGCCGACAGAAAAACCTGCGTCGCGCAATGCAAGAAAACAAATGGACCGGGCCGCGGGATGACGAAATGCGTCAATAACTGCATGGCCGCGAACTAGCCGTTCGGTCGCCGTAGCGGGAGCCGAACCCCTCCGCGTCGCAATGGCCGGCGGTCTCGCGTGAAGCGTCACGCCGGCTGATCCGGCGCCGGGCCGCTCGCGCCCGGCGCGCGGACGGCATGCGTCAACCCGACTGGCGCGCTTGCCTGCTCGCAATCCGCAGCCGCCAGGCGGTGCGCCGTCGCCCGAAGACGTAGTGCACGGCGGTATCCGCTTCGGCGCGGCTCGCCGTCGCCAGGGTGCGGTATTCGAGGTCGGCAACGCGCACTTTCCGCGGCTGCCCGCGCAACAGGCGCCGCAACCGGCTGCGGAAGCCGTTGAAATTCAGCGTCGACAGCGTGTCCGCGACATTGTCGGTGGCTCCGAACGCGACGTCGCCTCCGGTCAGCGCGTTCCGGACTTCGTAAACTCCGGCACCGATGGGCGCTTCAAGATTGTTTCCGCTGTCGACGCCGGGAAAACGCTTCCAGCTGCTCCACGTGTGCAACACCACAAGTCCCTCAACTCAAACAGGTACCATGGTCGCGCGACCTCCCCCCTAACAGTTTGGCGCGTGACCGGATTGATCGAGATCAACCCTCGCTGCCTCCGGCAACTATGGCATGGCCGGGCACCGGGCCCGAAGTGTGACGAAGTTCGGCAACCGGGAACCGCACTTTCGCAAAATTTCCCAATTCCCGCCTTCAAACTGCGCAGCCGCGCCCCTATCGGGCCCGCCGTTCGACGGGATCTGGTAAGGGGAATCATCCGGAATGAAACTGCGCGTCTGCGCCGCGATCTGCGGCGGCGTCATCCTTTTGGCCTGCTCATCGCCTGCAATGGCAACATCAACCGGAGAAATGGCAACATCGGACAAAGTGAGGGCCGGCGGCGCGTCAGCCGCGCGCGAGGCCGCCGATACTGCCATCGTCGGCACGGCGTCTATGTACAATCCGTTCAAGCCGGGACACGAGACCGGCGGCCCGCAAACCGCGTCCGGCGAGCGGTACGATCCCGCCGCATGGACCGCCGCGATCAAGATCGACCTGCGCCACATGTTCGGCGGCGTCCGCTACGGCAGCGAGTACCGGCCCGCCTATGCCCTCATCGAGGCCGCCGGCAAGCGCGCCGTCGTCAGGATCAATGATGTCGGGCCGCTCAAACCCGGCCGTGTCATCGACCTTAACGAGAGGACGATGCGCTATTTCGATCCGTCGCTGCGGCGCGGGCTGATCCACCGCGTCACCGTTACGCCGCTGGACGGCGGCGGCTGGTCCACCGGGCCGGTCGCCGACGGGTGAGCGCGGCGAGTGCGCAGTGCTGCACTCTCCGCCGATCGGCGCAACCCGGCAACGCATCGATCGGCACGATCGTACCGCCATACGTATCGAGATACCGCTGCGCACGGGCGATGATGCTTCACGCACGCGCAACCGGCAGTCCGGTTCCCGGCCGTTCGATCTTTAAGAACTAAAACTGGAAACACTTGGCATACCGATCCTTCATGCGGGCGGGTGATGCTTTGCACAGGACAGCAAAGATGACCGGCGCACGCGGCCGCGAACCGGTGTCGCCGGACGGGAGGACGAGATGAAAAAATTTGCGCACATTACGCACCACGGGCGCTTCGACCTGACCGACGTGCTCAGCTTCGCCGGCATGATTTTCGTCGGCTACGGAATCCTGACATTCGCGCCTGTACTGTAGGTGCGAACGGGGTGGGGACGGACGGCCGGCCGCGGCATTCAGTGACATGCCGCCCGGCCCCGGCTGACGACGTCTCTTGCCGGACGTCGCGCATTGCCGGTGTCTTGGCCGGTGTCTTGATGGCCGGCTGACGCGGCGGTCAGGGTTTCCTCGCCCAGACGCCGGCATGGCCCTGATTGAAGTAGCCGACGACGCCGCCGGCCGGCGCGTCGGCGGCCATTCGCTGCTCGAGCGTATCGATATCGATTTCGGCTTCCGTCGCCGCTCCGCTCGCCGCAATGGCCGGGATCTGGGACCGGACCACGGACGCGAGCGCGCCGAACAGCGCACCGTCCGGCCCCTGCTGAACGGGAACCAGCACCTCGATGTCGGTCGAGGGCGCGAGACCCGCCTGGCGCATCAGTCCGAACAGGCGCAGACCCATGCGCGGATGAACGCCGGCGTGCCTGAACCCGGCCCGGAACCATTCGGCGGCCCTGGCGGCGAGACAATCGGGCGGCTCGACAAAGACCGGGCCCTCGTAGTCGATGATCGACTCGTGCAGCGCGATGACGCCACCCGGTTTGAGATTTCGCACGGCGCGTTTCAGCGCATCGAGCGGGTCGGCCGCATACATGAGCACGAGCCGTCCGACGATGGCGTCCACCATCGGCGTCAGCGCGATGTCGCGGAAATCGCCCGCCACGAAGCGAACATTGGTGACGCCGAGCGCGGTGGCGCGTTGCTGGGCGTAGGCGACCTGGGCCGGATCGCGGTCGACGCCGGTGACCTCGCCCGCCGGCCCCACAAGTTCCGCCGCCAGCAGCGCGACATCGCCCGATCCCGAGCCGATGTCGAGAACGCGCATCCCCGCGGCAATGCCGGCGCGTTCCAGCAGCCGCCGCGTCAGCGGCGCCAGCAGTGCGTTCTGCGCGACCAGCCGTTTGCGTTCGTCGTCCGAACTCTGGAACGGATAGACTTCATTCATTACGCGTGTCCCTCCCCCGGGAGCGGGGACGGGACATCGTAGCCGCTGATGCAAACGCCCTCAAAGAGGCCGGGCGATCCGCGCCCGTTGCCGCTCGCGGGCGAATGGCGGAACGGTTCGAAATCTCCCCGCGGCCGGCATGGCGGTCCGGAGAGTCACGGGGCGCACGGGCCTAGTCCTTCAGCCCCGCGTTTCGCAGCCCGAGCAGGAAACGCTCGCGATCGGCAGGGTCCGCATAGACCGTGTTCTGCTCGACATGCGCGCCTGACAGGTCGGGCTGAAGGTTGAGCGTGTGGGCCAGCGCCTCCTGCGCTTCCTCGATCCGCCCCATCAGCCCGAGCGACACGGTCATCAGTCGCCAGGCACCGACCTGGTGCGGATACAAGGCCGCGGTCGCGCGGCAGACCTCCACCGTCTCCTCGTATCGTTCCAGCGCAAACAGCGCCATGTAGCGCACGACGGGCATGTAGAACGCCAGAAACGGATCGCGCGGGCTGAGCCGTTGCGCCTGGTCCAGGGTTTGCAGCCCGCGTTCGGGCTCGCCGCCGACACCGAGCGCGTAGCCGAGCCCGGCATAGGCCAGCGCAAAGCTCGGGTTCAGATCGATCGATTTCGACAGATGCGTGACGGCGGCCTCGGGACGGCGCCGTCGCGCGTGCGCCACCCCGAGCACGAGGTGACCCCAGGGATCCTCGTCGTCGAGGGTCACCGCCTTCGAACCCGCATCGAATGCCAGATTGGTGAACTGCCTGATCGGCGTGCGCGAATCCAAGTTGAACATGTTGAC
>CAZUDR010000230.1:0-5863 GCA_964618715.1 uncultured Undibacter sp.
TCTTCGACGCGGTGAGCTTGAGCGTATAGCGTTCGTAGTCGTCATAGGCGCGCAGGTAAACGCTGTCGCCCTTCTCGCCGCTCTGGGTCATGCCCATCACGTCGATGAAGAACCTGCGGCTTTCCTCGAATTTCGGCGTGAGCATTTCGAGGTGGCCGAGATGGGCGATGTCGAGGATGGGTTCTTCGTTTTTCATGTACCCGTTTTCGCCGGGTAAGGACGCCCGGTCAATCCTTCCGCGGGCCGCGCGTGAAAACCAGAACCTGGTTGTTGGCCGGCATCGGCACCGTCTGCGTGAGCGCCAGCCCTGACTGCCGCGCAAGCGCTTCGAGATCGCGGATGTCGCGCAAGCCCCAGTCCGGGTTCTCGGCCCTGAGGCTCCGGTCGAACCGGTCGTTGCTGGGGGCAGTATGAACGCCGTCGCGCATGAACGGTCCGTAGATGAAAAGCCATCGGCCCGGGTCCAGCAGACGGCCGGCGCCGGCGAACAGGTTCTGCGCCACGGTCCAGGGCGCGATGTGCAGGACATTGATGCACAGCATCGCGGTGAGCCTGCCGTCGCCGTGCCATGTCCAGTCGGGATTCCCGAGGTCGATTCGCTGCGGTGCACGCAGATTGGCCAGGCCCGCATGCGCCCGCCAGGCGGCGATGCTGGCGAGATGAGCCGGCACAACGTCGCTCGGCCACCAGTCGAGATCGGGCGTGCGGCGGGCGAATTCGGTTGCGTGCTGGCCGGTCCCGCTGCCGAGTTCCAGCGTGTCGCCGGCTTGACCCGCGAGGTACGGGGCGACCGCGGACCAGATCGGCTCGTGGTTACGATGGAAAGCCGGGGCATCCAGCCTGCCGTCCGGTTGCGGCGGCGCGCCTGGAGTGCCGAAGTCGACGACGTGTTTTGGCATCACCGTTATTAATGACCGCCCGTGTTCCGGGCAAAAAGGGGAAAAACGACGGGAATACCGGCTGCGGCGGGATTACGCGCGGCGCCTTCGTTGTTTTTAACCCCGTGATGGGGCAGAATCCCAAATTAGGCGGGTCAGTTATGGACGGTCCGGGTTTGCGCAAAGCCGCGATCGCCGCCTGCGACGCGGCCCATCACCGACCGGGACCTCCGGTGGTGATCCGGACCGACGGCAAAGATGATCAGATCGTCGATAAAAAAATCAGGGAGGACGAAATGCGCAAGTTGACTACGACGTTTGCGGTGCTTGCCGCCGCACTGCTGACGGTGCCGGGCGCGGCGAGTGCCCAGACCAAACTCAAAATCGGCATGCCCACAACGCCGCCAAACATTGTGCACATGCCGGCACTCGTAGCCATCGATCTCGGTCTCTACAAGAAGTACGGTCTCGAGGTCGAAGTCGTCGCGCTCGAAGGCGGCGTCAAGACATTCCGCGCGCTGGTATCGGGCAATGTCGACATCGCGATGGCGCCGGGCGCGGTGGCGATCGTCGGGCGCGGCAAGGGCACCAAGACCAAGGCCATTCTTTCCAACCTGCCCAAGTTCGAAGCTTCCATGGTCGTTCGCGACAACGTCAAGGACATGGCCGACCTCAAGGGCAAGCGGATCGGTATCCAGCAGCCCGGCGGCTTTGCCGACATCCTGTCGAAGAACGTGCTGCGCGCGGCGAAGATCAGCCCGAAGGATGTCAACTTCGTCAGCATCGCGACCGAGGACGTGCCCGCCCTTGTGGCCGATCAGGTCGACACCGCGATCCTGCATATCGAGCAGGAGATGCTGGCAAAGAGCAAGGTGCCGAGCCTGCATGCTGTCGCGCGCATGTGGGAGCTGGCACCGAAGCAGATCTACAACGTCATGGCGGTCACGGAAAAGACGATCGCTGACAATCCCGACGCGCTGAAGGCGTTCGTGAAAGCGAACATCGAGGCGACCCGCGCGCTCTACAACCAGAAGGACAAGGTCATCCCGATCATCGTCGAGCGCACCGGCTATCCCAAGGACATCGTGGAACAGTCCTATGACTTCATGGTCAAGGAATGCATGTGGGATGCCAACACGGGCCTCGGCAAGGAGCGTTTCGATTTCACGGCCAACCTGATGACCAAGGTCGGCAACATCGAAAAGGGCAAGACGCCGAGCTACGACGACGTGGTCGATGCGTCGTTCGCACAGGCCGCAATCAAGGAACTCGGCGAGTGGAAGGGCGACGTCTGCAAGACGCCGGTCATGTAACGGCCGTTTGACAAGACCAGCGGCGGGCGGGGCGGCAATCCTGCCTTCGCCTGCCGCGCCTTCGGAAATTGTGACCGGGCGGTCGGGCCAGGACCATTGACTTCTCTTCAACGGGAGCGAGCGGGATGAGCGCTGTCAACGAGGCACAGATCGGTGGAGCGGCAATCGCGCAACAGCCCGCTGCTGCTGCGGCGAACCCGGACGTCGCGCCGATCTGGAAGCGGAAGTCGTTCTACCGCTACGGTTTTCTCGTCGTCATCCTTGCACTGTGGGAAATGCTTGGGCCGCTGGTCGATCCGATCTTCTTTTCCTACCCGTCGAAGATTGCGATTGCCTTCTACAACCTGACGATCTCCGGAGAGCTTCCCCACTATCTGCTCCAAAGCCTGGAGGTTCTGCTCTACGGACTGGGTTTCGCGATCCTGATCGGCATTCCGCTGGCGGTGCTCATGGCGCGGGTGCGCTGGCTCGACTGGGCGCTCGATCTGCCGATCAACGCGCTCTACGCCACGCCGATGGTGGCACTGGTGCCGATTCTGGTGCTGTGGTTCGGCATCTACATGAAGGCCAAGATCATCGTCGTGTTCCTGTTTGCCGTGTTCCCGATCCTGATCAACACGTATCAGGGCGTGCGCGAATGCGACAAGAACATGCTGGAAGTGGCGCGCTCGTTCCGCTCCACCGAATGGCGCATGTGGCAGGACGTGCTGCTGCCGTTCGCGGTGCCCTATATCGCGGCGGGCATCCGGCTTGCCATCGGCCGCGGGCTGGTGGGCATGGTGATCGCCGAGTTCTACACCACGATTTCAGGCCTCGGCTTCATGATCACGCGCTATGCCAACATCTTCGCGATGGACAAGACATTCGTTCCCATCATCGTGCTGATGGTCCTCGGTGTCTCGCTCACCTCGGGGCTGAAGGCGATGGAACGTCGTCTGGCGCCGTGGAGCAGTGCCCACCGCTAGTTCGATCGTACAATCATGCCCCGGTGTGGCGGTGTCGGTGCTGCCGCGCAGCGGCCTCGTGCCGCCTGGGTGAAGGTATATGTCGTCCCGGGTTGAAGACCGCGACGGAGGTTCGGCGCGAGCCACTCGACGAAGGTCTTGATTGTCGGCGAAATCGACGCCGCCTAGATTTGCCGTGTCGGGATATTTCCCTGGACCCGGCTCTTGGGGGCAATCATGATTCTCGGCATCTCCATCGACAATTTCACCATCCTGCATGTCGTCATCAGCCTGCTGGCGATCGCATCCGGCCTGCTCGTGGTGGTGGGCATGCTGCGGGGCCATCGCATGCCCGGGTGGACGGCGTTCTTTCTGGTCACGACCCTGCTCACGACGGTGACCGGATTCATGTTTCCGATCACCGCTTTCACGCCCGCCCTCGGCACCGGCGTCGTGTCGATGCTGGTGCTCGCGGTGGCGTTCTTTTCTCTTTACGCGAAGAAGCTGCATGGCGCGTGGCGGGCGGCCTACGTGGTCGGCGCAGTCGCGGCGCTGTATCTCAACGTCTTCGTTCTGGTCGTCCAGACCTTTCTCAAGGTGCCGTTTGTCAACGCGCTGGCGCCGACCCAGGCCGAGCCGCCGTTTCTCGTTGCCCAGAGTATCGTGCTGGCCGTCTTCGTCGGTCTCGGAATTCTGGCAACCATGCGCTTCCGGCCGGGACCTGCGCTTGCCGCATGACCACGTGCGCGGGCACAGCGATGGCGCCCGGAACGACAACCGGCGCGGTCAACGCCCCCACAGCTGCTTGCTGGCGAGACGCGCGCCTTCGGCGAGCGCGGTGAACTTCGCCCAGATCACCTTCGGGTGCACCTCGGTCTTGTAGGTCGCCTGCGAGGAGAAGC
The DNA here is from genome assembly GCA_964618715.1 of uncultured Undibacter sp. GTDB lineage: Bacteria > Pseudomonadota > Alphaproteobacteria > Rhizobiales > Xanthobacteraceae > Pseudolabrys. Next base: position 4,038 of record CAZUDR010000230.1, read on the forward strand.
CGCAGTCGGCCGCCGGCATGACGTTCTCGCGGCCGACCCGCTCGGCGAAGCGTACGATGCGCTCGGCGATCAGCTGCGGATGCTCGACGATGTTGGAGGCGTGGGTGATGACGCCGGGAATGATGATCTTGCCCTCCGGCAGCTTCACCGTCTCCCACAGATGATACTCGTGCTCGTGCCGGCAGTTGGCCGCCTCGAAGGAATAGGCGCCGGCGTTGATCCTGAACATGTGGTCGACAAGCTCGCCGAGCGACGCCTCATGGATGCGCGGACCCTCGTTGATGCCGTAGCAGGTGTGGAAACGCACGCGTTCCGGCGGAATGCCGCGCAGCGCGTGATTGAGCGCATCGACATAGGTCTGTGCCTTCGTGCCCTTCTGCCTGTCGTCGAGATCGGGCTCGGCGAACACGTCGGCGAGGAAGGGATCGTCGACCTGCAGCAGAAATCCCGCCTCGACGATGGCGCGGTACTCGACGGCGAGCGCGTCGGCCACCGCAAACAGGTATTCCTCGTTGCTCCTGTAGTAGTCGTTCTGGCCGACGCCGCTCGGCGCCACCGCCGGCATGAAGGCCTCGACATGTTTAACGCCGCCGAGCGCGGCTTTCAGGTTGTCGATATCCTTCTGCAGCGTCACTTCGCCCCGGTAACGGACCGGCCCGACACAGAACATCGGGGCGGCCGGGGCCACACCGCCACCCATCATGGCGCGCTTGAAATAGTCCTCGTAGTACTCGGGAAATGCCGCGCGCTCGGCCGCGAACAGGGCCGGTCCCTGGCCCGGCCGCGGCTCGAAGCCGGTGAGCCGCTCCCGCACATAGAAGAAGAACCCCGACTTTGACATCTCGCCGTCGGTGAGCACATCGAGCCCGCAGGCGGCCTGCTGGCTGACGCAATCGGCTACCGCCCGGCGCACGCGCGCGTCGTACGCCTTGTCGTCAACGGGCTCGCCCGAGTATTTCGCCTTCATCATGTCGAGCAGATCGGCCGGCCGCGGCAGGCTGCCGACATGAGTGGTGAGGATCCGGTCCTGGCTGTGTTGCATGGGCTGTCACCCGGCAAAGAGAATGTGATCGAGGGAATAGCGGCCGCCGCCGTTGGCGAGGAAATAGAACACCGCCAGCGTCCACATCAGAGTGTATTCGATGCCGAGCTGGTTCCAGAAATACCTGCCGACGCGCCAGCGCTCCACATCGGCGACCAGCAGGAAGCAGAGGATCGGGAACGCGGCCCAGCGGGTGAACAGGCCGAGCGCCAGCAGGGGTCCGCCAATAAGCTGCACCGCGGAAATCGCCGGCGCCCACAGCCGGCCCGGCCGGTAGCCCTGCTTGTCGAGATAATCCGTCAGCATCGCCATGCTGCCCAGCGGCTGGCCCGTATTGCGGAAGAACCCGAAGGTGTTGCGCAGTCCGTGCGGCACCAGTGCGAGGCCGATGAAAACGCGCAGCAGCGCCTCGGCGATGGGCGCAAGTTCGGCGAGGAAGGAACTCATATCGCCGGACACGGGTGGCGCTCCGCGCCCGCTCAGACGTCTTCCGGGTTATCGACGTAGCGCAGTCCCGCCTTCTCCAGCGGCTCGCGCATCTTGTACATGTCGAGCCCGAGCACGCCGGCCGCCAGCTGCTGGCGCTTGCCGTCCTCGTCGTCGTGCCGCTTCTGCGCCTTCTGTGCCGTCTCCACGCAATATTTCCTCGGCACCACCACCACGCCGTCGTCGTCGGCCACGACCACGTCGCCCGGGTAGACCAGCTGCCCGGCGCACACCAAGGGCACGTTCACCGAGCCCAGCGTCTCCTTCACCGTGCCCTGGGCGGAGATGGCGCGCGACC
>CAZUDR010000231.1:0-5858 GCA_964618715.1 uncultured Undibacter sp.
GCCGAGTCGCGCGACGCAGTCGACGTTCCGGGTTCGTCGTTCCAGTAATCGATAATGCCGCCGACGGTCAGGTCGGTGAGGACCCCGAAGTCCCCGGCCGCATACCGCGCCGCCGACCCGCTGACCGTGAACACGTGGTTGCCGCGACGCGCACCCACGGGGTCGACCGCCACCTGGCGCCTGCCGTTGGCATCGCGCAACACGCGCAAACTCACCTGCTTCAGGCCATCCACCCGCCGTGTGCACACCAGCGGCGCTTCCACCTGGAATATGTCCATCAGTCTCCCTCCTGCGGCGGCCAGTGGTCGATGATGCCAACGATGGTCAGATCGCTCGGATATTCCTTGCTGCCGGCGGCCTCGCGGGCCGCCGAGCTGCCGACGCAGATCACCCAGTCGCCGGGAATGCAGCCGACCGCGTCAACCGCCACGGCGCTCGACGTGCCGTCGCGCACCACCTGGAGGTGCCTGTGCTCGAGACCGGGAATGCGATTGGTCGCGACCAGCGGTCTTTCCACCTGACAGATTTTCATCAGTGTTCCCCCGGCGCGGCTTCGACGTTGGCCGAGCAGGCCAGCACCTCGATCGGCGCATCCGCATGGCAGTCACGCACGACCTGCATCACGTGCAGCATGCTGCGCTGCACAAGATCCGCATAGCGCGCCTGCAGGGCGGCGGTGACCCGCCGGCAGTGTTCGATCGCCCGCTCGCGCGCACCCGGCACCTGGCCGTGGTAGTCGAAGCGCACCACCACCGGCACCGGCAGGCCGTGGCTGACATTCAGCCCGCTGAAAATCTTTATGCCCACGTCGAGGTCCTGGGTGGCCTCCTCGACCGTGTCGAGATAGGCGAAATACATCAGGTTGCGCAACTGTATCTCTTCGAAGCCGACGCCGGCGCCGATGAAACGCTCGGCGTGGCCGATGTCCGCGTAGTGCCGGCCGTGGTAGCTGCGGACATAGGCAATCTGCGACAGGTTGTTCTCGATCAGGCGCTCGATCAGCTGCGCCATGCCGGGCGCAACGTCGGCCGACAGCGTACGCACGGCGTCGCCGATGGCACGCATCGCCTGCGCCGCCGGTTGCTGCGCTGTGGCGCCGAACAACGCCAGGGTATCGACATAACGGTCGAGATCGATGCCGCCCTCGCCATCCGGAATGTGGACGCGGATCGCGTCGGTGTCGGTATCGACGCCGATCAGCAGCAGGTCGATCGACGCGCCGCAGCAGAAACTGTTTTCGACGGCGCGCTGGAAATCGACCAGCTTGCCGAGACCGGCGCTGGACGCGCGCGCGTCGTCCGAGGCGTGCGCGGCGCAACCCTGGTTGCGCGGATCCACCGAGCTGAAGTGATATACCACCGCCTTCAGGTAGCGTGTGGGGGCGTCGGCGGTGTTCGGCCGGCCCTCGCGGTAGCGCAGCATCTCGGTCTCGACCCATTTCTGGATGCTGTCCTCGATGTCGAACATGGCGCCGGCGTAGGACTTGCGACGCACCGCACGGTGCGGCAGGCGCAGTACGTAGCGGATGACGTGTGCCAGGCGGCCGTCCGCGCACGGTGATATGTCGAGGGTATGAAAACCGCAGGACTGCAGGAACGCGTCGAACTCGCCGGCATCGTCGACGGCCAGCGGATCAGCGGTGAAAAACGCGTCGCAGAAACGCCGGTAGGTCGCGAAGACGCACCAGGCGAACAGGCGGCGCATGTCCAGCTGTTCGACCCAGGCGTCGGTCAGGAGCCTTGCCGGCAGTTCGAAACCGAGCGCGCGGCGCGCGATATCCTGAGCCCGCGATTCAAAACCTTCTTCGTGCTGGATCGCGGAAATGCGCTTCAGCGTCGGCACGATGGCATCGAAGGCCGTTTTCACGCTGCGCTCGTAGTCGTACAGTCGCGCGTTTTCCGCCTCGCGGCAGAGTACGTGCGTCGCCGCACCCGGCGCGCGCAATCCGGCCCCGCCGGCGGGGCCGACGGCACCGGGACGGCGCAGCGGTGCAGTACCGACGGGACGGTTCCTGCGCCTCATGGAAGGATTGTATGCGCGTTGCATCACGATCTATCCCCGTTCAGCCGCTCAGCCGCGTGCCCCGCCCGAGTAGGTGACCAGCGCCCCTTTCTCGGTATTGCCGCTGCCGCCGGTCACCTTGCTCACCGGATCCGGCAGCGCCTCGTTGCGCGCACCGGCCGGCGGGCGCGACGCCATGGCGTTCATGGGGCCTCGACGGGTCTGGTTGCGCGCCATGGCCGATGTGCCTTCGGTCCCCGTGACGCGGTCGCCGCGGTCCCAGTCGTCGCCGGTGATCTTGTGACCGGCATCGATGCCTTCGCCGGTGATGCGCGACTTGACACGGCCGTCGACCAGCGGCGCTTCGGCCGGCAGTTCGCGCGCGCCGCTATCCGGGCGGCCGAAGCGCGCCTCCTCGGTGCCGGTCACCTTGCCGGTGGCCATCCCGAACGGGCCGGTGATCTGTCCCTGTTCGTAGCGCGAACCGGTCACACCCGCCAGCATCTGCGGCGCCTCGGCCGCATGCATCGGCGGCACCACGCTGAACTGGCCCCACGGGGTATTGCCCAGCGATTGCGGGAAATCCGGACTGCCGGGTTCGGCCGCACTGGCCGGACAGGCCGCGGCGACCTGGTCGGCACCCACATAGGGCGTGCCGCTGACCGTCTCGCAGGCACCCTTGCTGTCGCCGGTCATCCTGCCGCCGACCGCAGGCTGCTGGCCGGTCATGGCCGCACCGGCGGCACGCTGACTGCGGCGCATCCGCGCGCCGGCGGCCTGCGCCTGGCCGGGTTCGCAGTAACCGCGATACTGTTCCTCACCCGCGTACGGCGTACCGGTGATGGCCTTGCAGGTACCCGGTTCGTCGCCGGTCACGCGTTCCGAACGTCCGGTCAGGGTACCAGTCACGGTTTCGCCGACGTGGGTCCGCGATGAACCGACCTTGGCGTCCTTCGGCGCAGGCGTCGCACTGCAGAACTGCTGGTACTGTTCCTGCCCTATATAATCGTCGCCGGTGATGTCGCGGCACGAACCCGCCTCGTCACCGGTCATGCGTTCGCGCCGGCCGACCATCGTGCCGGTGACACCGCCGCCGCGCAGGGTCGCACTGCGCCCGACCTTCGCCGGTGCGTTGCCGTCGCCGAGCTGCATGTACTGCGTACCGGTCAGCTCGCGCTGCGCGCCGACCTCATCGCCGGTCACCTTGCCGGAACGCCCCACGTTGTTACCGGTCACGCTCTTGCCCTTGCGGGTTTCGCTGCGCGTGACGCTGGCCGGACCCGCTTCGCTGCGAGCGCCGCAAAAGGCTTCGGCCTGGTCGGCGCCGACGTACTCGGTGCCGGTGACGCGCTTGCAGGTGCCCGGTTCGTCGCCGGTGACCCGGTCGCTGCGACCGACCCGGTTGCCGGTCACGCTGTTGCCGCTCGCGGTCGGACTGACGCCGCCCCGGCGCACACCCTTGCCCGGCTCGCTCTGGCAGAAGTCGCGGAAGATATCCGCGCCCATGTATTCGGTGCCGGTGACCGCCCGGCAGGTGCTCGCTTCGTCGCCGGTGACGGCACGGCTGCGGCCGACCATGGTGCCGGTCACCGTCTGGCCGTGCGTGGTCTCGCCGGCGCCGACCTTCCACGGTACGTCCTGGGCCGCTGCCGCGGCCTTTTCAGGGCGCTGACGCTTGCGTCCGCACGGCTCCGATTTCTTCTGGCCGGCGCCGCCGCGCTTGCTGCGCTGCTCGCGCAGTGCACGCGCCAGCTCGCGACCCGACAGCTCCGGGTTGGTGACCCGCGCGGTCTGCGCGGCCGTCATGCCGGAACCACTCAGTCCCGCCTTGCCTCGCGAAGACTGCGCACGCCGGCGCGCCATCGAAGCGGCTCGGCCGGGATTGGCCGTCACCGCCGCCCGCCGTGCATTGCGGGGTCTGCCGCGCCCGTTCACGGCCGCCGCCGGAGCCGCCTTGGCGGCCGGCGCCGCCGCGTCGCGACGGCCCTTGCAGCCACAGCCGCAATCTTCAGACTTCGCCGCCGAGGCTGCCGGCTCGGCCGCCGTGGAAGCGGTCGGCGCCAGCGCTCCACGCGCCTGCCCGCTGCGCACGCGGTCGTTGCTCTTGACAGCAATCTTGCCGAGACTCGACATGGCCTGGCGCCGCGCCAGGGAAGCGGTACGACCGGTAGCCGCGGGGTCCGCCGCCGCGCGCACCGGTGCCCGCGCCGCCGGAGCGGTCTGTGTCGCCGCTGCAGGGGTGGCCGTCGGCTGCAATGCCGCTTTACCGCTGCCCGACATGGCCTTGCGCCGCGCCAGGGCCAAGGCCCGACCACTCAACTGTGCACTGCCCTGTTGTGTCATGCTTTCACCCGTTCTGTTGCTCGTGTCGCTGTACGTCGCGGCGCAGCTCGCGAAGCGCCTGCGCGCCCGCTCAGGCGCGACCCTCGTAGACCACGAAGGAGACGCCCTGACTCTGCGTGTAGTTGTCGTAACCGATCAGCCGGACGTGGTGATCGGGATAGGCACGGTGACAGGCCTCGAGCTCGGCGGCGACGCTGCCGAGATCCTGCTGGCCGAAAAACGGCAGCTTCCACATGGTCCAGTAGTGGTTGAACGAACGGCCCGGATGTTCGTGCTCGATGGCTGGTGTCCAGCCCTGCGCGATCAGGTAGGCAATCTGGTCGTAGACCTCGTCCTGCGTGAACTTGGGCAGGAAACCGAAAGTCTCCAGGGTCTGCGCTGTCTGAAAGTCACCCATCTGTGTGTTTTGCATCGGTCAATCCTCTGAAATACGGTTGCGTTTACAGTTCCGGCCGGAGCGTCGGCTGTCAGCCGACATCGAGCTTGTCCACGGTGTCGAACTCGAACTTGATCTCCTTCCAGGTCTCCATCGCGATCGCCAGCTCCGGGCTGTTCTTGGCCGCCTCGGTCAGGATGTCGCGCGCTTCCTTCTCGATCTCGCGACCCTGGTTACGGGCCTTGACCGACGCCTCGAGGGCGACGCGGTTGGCCGCGGCACCGGCGGCGTTACCCCACGGGTGGCCCTGGGTCCCGCCACCGAACTGCAGGCAGGAATCGTCGCCGAAAATGGTGACCAGCGCCGGCATGTGCCAGACGTGGATACCGCCGGAAGCGACGGCGAACACGCCGGGCATCGAGCCCCAGTCCTGGTCGAAAAACACGCCGCGCGCACGGTCTTCAGGCACAAACGATTCGCGCAGCTGGTCGACGAAACCCAGGGTCGACTGGCGATCGCCTTCCAGCTTGCCCACCACAGTACCCGTGTGCAGGTGGTCGCCGCCGGACAGGCGCAGACACTTGGCCAGCACGCGGAAATGAATACCGTGCTTGGGATGGCGGTCGATAACCGCGTGCATGGCACGGTGGATGTGCAGCAGCATGCCGTTTCTGCGACACCACTTGGCCAGGCCGGTGTTGGCGGTGAAGCCGCCGGTCAGGAAGTCGTGCATGATGATCGGGCAGCCGACTTCCTTGGCGAACTCGGCACGCTCGTACATCTGCTCCGGGTCCGGCGCCGTCACGTTCAGGTAGTGGCCCTTGCGTTCACCGGTTTCCTGTTCGGCCTTGTGAATCGCCTCGGCGACGAACTCGAACCGGTTCTGCCAGCGCATGAACGGCTGGGAGTTGACGTTTTCGTCGTCCTTGGTCAGGTCGAGGCCGCCGCGCAGGCACTCGTACACGGCGCGACCGTAGTTCTTCGCCGACAGACCCAGCTTCGGCTTGATGGTGCAACCCAGCAGCGGACGGCCGTACTTGTTGAGCTTGTCGCGTTCGACCTGGATGCCGTGGGGCGGACCGCCGCAGGTTTTTACATAAGCGATCGGGAAGCGTACGTCTTCCAGACGTAGCGCACG
>CAZUDR010000232.1:0-5809 GCA_964618715.1 uncultured Undibacter sp.
TCCTGGGATGCATGTGGCTGAGCTTGCCCAGATAATCTCGCTTGACGAACTGGCCCGACCCGATCAGCCCGCAGTCGTTGTCGACCAGGTGCAGCCTTTGCACGATGAACTGCGGCAGGTCCGCAGGAACGTTCTTGGCCGATTTCCTGGTTTTGTAGCCGGTGCCGTCCCGATAGATCACCTCCGTCGACGCACTTATATTTCCGCCCGAAGTCCGGTCGCTCTGCCGCATCAGCGTATCAATCAGGATCATCTCGCTCATGTCGCGCATCGCCAGCAGCCTTTGCGCGGTGGATTGCGTAAAGCTCCGGCTGCCGATGATGCTTGCAGCGGACCGTGAATTGGTGACATCCCTGAACGCCGGCACGGCGCCGACGTTGGTCTGACCGGACCCGGAATCGGTGATCCATGCCTTGTAACGCGTCGTATCGTGATCCTTGTCGATGAGCGCGCCGAAGATCTCGGTATCGTCGATAGTGAAAAGAAACGACGGATTTTTGCTCGAGCCCGATCTGTACGCGGTGAAATTGCTCCAGCTCTTTCGCAAAGAGCGGTGCCGGGTAATCTGACTTATGGAAAGCGCTTGTCTCACGATCTTGTGGTGCTGGTCGAAGTCCATCGTCCGGATAGCCGCCGGCGCGACCTGCGCGATGTCACCCAACGCACGCGATACATGATAATAGCCGAGAATGGAGGATGTGCTCGTGCAGGTGCGATCGTTGTCAGTCTGTTTGAATCTGGCGACCTGCTTGACGCCCTTGGGGCGCTTGTGTGACACAATCGCAATGCACTTCGACGAGCTCTGCAGCTCCGATTTCGTCTGTCCTTCCGGTATATTATACAGGAGCACCGCCGCGCTCGTGCTGCTCATTTTCGGACAAACGACTACGGCCCCGGAGGACTCCGTCGTGCCGGAAGCCTCATAGAAATTGTACGAGCACAGCTCGCGCTCCTTTCTCTCGTCGGATTTCCGGTAATCGGCAAATTGAAGGTGCCTGGGAACAATGCAGATTTCCTCGGCGGATTTCCCCGGAACGGCAAACCTGGACGTCGACATTCCGCGCGGCACATTGGGATCGAATGAGCCGCCCGCAAATGCGTTCAAAGTCGCGGCGCCCAGCGCAATTGCGCCCGTGCCGATCAGGCCTGCCACTTTGAGAGTTCGCGTCATCGCATGCTCCTGTGCTTGTCGAAAGCATTCAGGCGGCGTTACCCGTCACGGAAATGATTGCGAGCAAGTTCAAGATAGGCCTTGGCAACGGATTCCGTTGCGTCGTGGAACGCTTCCGGGTCCTCTTCGATCATGGCGCGGTAGGGAGCGACCTGCGCCTGGCGTCCGTGCGCCAGGCCCAGCACATTGGCATCGAACATCGCCAGAGACTCCAGGAAGGCGACGTCACTTTTCTTTTTGCTCGAATAAGGCACGTCGATAAGCGAAACGTGCTTTTCGCGCAGCCAGAACAGGCCGGCGCCGGGAAGCTCGACCAGGTCATAGGCGGAACCATCCAGGCCCGGCCAGAATATCTGGCGAACCTCGTTCAACCAGTCGCGAACCGGGGGCTGAGGCTGATAGCCGGCGGTTGCCGGCTCCTTGTACTGCTTCAGCTCCATGATGCGCCGGGACTCCTGATCTCCGACCAGAACCCAGATGCGCAGCTGATCGACGCTGCCGCCCCGCTCCCGGGGCCGGATGGCGAGATCGATGACCTTCCCGGGGGTGAACAGCCGCTCGATTGCCGCACGGTCAATCCTTGCATCGTACGGCTCGATCTCTCCCTTTTTGAAGTCGAAGCCCCGTTTTGAAGATTTCTTCCTGGCATAGTCTGCCGCCATGTCATCGTAGTCGGAGACGGGCATGGCCAGCAGGGCTTCGATCTCCTTTGGCGGCTCCGACTCCTGGCCGGCGAGGCCCGCACGATAACTCTGTTCCAGCGGCCGTTTCCTGATCTTCGCGCCCATGGTGGACTTCGTGGCGATCAGGTAGCGAACAAAATCGAGCACGAATGGTCCGCGGCCGGCATCGTCAAAGTCGACGTCGACAAATCTCATCTGCCTTGGCCCGCCGACCTGCCTGAGCGGCAGAGCGGAGAAATTGCCCAGGTGCGGGTCGCCGGCCAGCATGCCCTCGAACGGCAGGTAGCGCTGCAGGCTGCCGAGGTCCGCCTGCTCCTTCATATAGGCCCAATACTGGGGCGTATTGCTGCGGATCAGTTGCGAAAGGTTCCTGGAGACTTTGACCTGATCGAACTGATCGCTCATGGCGCTCGCATCCATGGCCGGTACCAACTGTCGTCCGCCGGGACTCGCCTCAGCCTAGCGCCGGGACAATCACCGGCAGTGTGCTACAGGTCACACTTCCGGGGCTTCAAGGGCTGCGCCGAAAAGTGCGCCTGAAGGTCCAGATCAAGCTTCAGGCGGCCTTTTGCGCAGGCCTGATGCAGCTTCGCCGCAAGCTCCTTCAGGTTCTTGCGGACGCTCGCATAATCACCGTCGGTGAAAGCCAGTTCCCGAACGAAGAATTCCCTGGTCTCGGCGGAATCGGCAATGGCGTCGAAATGCAGGATGCCGCGGTAGGTCCCGGGATCGATGTGGGCAATGCGGTCAGCCAGACCCGCCTGCCTGGCGATATTGTCCTTGGTGACGCCGCAGTCGTTGTCCTTGAGCAGCATCGTCTTGACCTCAACGGCGCCAAGCCGGGCAGCCTCCTCGGAGGTCAGGCTCTTCCTTGTCTTCAGCCGGGCGCTGCCGTCCGGGCCCCGATCGTCGGCATCGCGATAGTAATAGGTCATGAGATAGTGAATATTCCCGAAGCGGTCCTGCTGGTTCATGAGCGTGTCGATCACGATCATGTCGGCGGCGTCCTTGAGCTGCACCATCTTCTGGACGTTTTCGGTCGTGAAATCCCGCCCCACCAGCGAACCGATGTCGGCGTTGCGGGCCAGCAGCCTCACGATCGGGTTGTTGTCGCGAAAGCTCCGCGCGCGGGCGACATTGTTCCTGCCGCCATTGAAGAACTCCTTGTAGAAATCCTCTTTTCTCGGATTCTCGCTGAGCGCGCCGTAGGACTGGCTGAAGTCGTCGGTGAGCAGGACATCCTTTCGTTTGGCTTTGCTCCCGGCGGTCAACTGCGCCATCAGGCCTGCCCACGTCTGACGAATCAGGCTCCCCGACTTGGTCGCGGCCAGGGCCTTGCGGCCGAGCGCAATGTGATTCTTGAGATCGAACGTGCGCAGAACCGCCGGCGGAACGTCGGCAATACCGCCCAGCATGCGTGACACGTGGTAATAGCCGAGGATGGATGGTGTATAGCTGCAGCTCGAGCTCAGCTTGTATTTGGCGATCTTTTTCGCGCCGTCAGTGTCGCAGTGCGCGGCCGCGACCTGGTCGGGGGTGCTCCCCTCCGGGACCGAGTAAAAATCCAGACCCGGATTTGAGCTGTTGAGCTTCGGGCAAACCGCGGCATTCGTATGCCCGTCTATGGTGCAGAGCTTCGCCTCGACCTTGCTGTCCCTGTCGGAATATTCCCCGCCGGCGAAATGCTTCGGAATGACGCAGATCTCCGGATTTCTGCCTGCAACCGGCACGTCCACGACCTTCTCGCCGCGTTGCAGGTCCGTCGACAACGTGGCCCGGGCATGGCCTGGAGCGAGGCATGCCGCCGAAAGCAGCAGAAGCGCCGTCAGGCGAACGGGTCTGCGCACAACCGTGATCCGCGGCAATTTCCTGATGGCCACGGAGCAGGCTGCGCGGTTTTCATCGATGTCGTCGGGAACATGCGGATAGGCCATGAACGCCTCCTGATACCGCCGTTCAGGTGGCCGTGGCATATCAACAAGGGGCGAAGAGTCCGGCCCTGGTCATGTCCACGAGCCTGAGAAACAGTCTAGCACGTTTTGATGCGTCTGGTCCATCGCACGTGCCGGAGGCAGGCGTGCAAGACAGCGACGTGGATACTTCAAAGGAGCGGTCGGGCGTAAGGCCCGACGCAGGGCCCATGCGCAGCAGGCCGGATGAGACAGCGATACAGGTACCGGGTAAGATAGCGTTTCTCACTCCAGTGCCAGAAGAGGGCCACGAGCGATGACGACCGGGCGTGGCAAGAGGCATGATCCTGAATTGCCGCCGACACGCGTGAAAGGAGTTGTCTCGGCTGTGGCCTCAGGCGCGGTGGCCATCGGCGCGCTCGCCGTCGGCGCGCTTGCGATCGGCGCACTTGCCATCGGCCGTCTGAGTGTTCGCCGTGCGGATGCGCGGAAGCTTCATTTCGGAGAGGTGGAGATTGACGAACTCAGGGTCAAGCGCCTTCATGTAATCGAAAGCGCGACCGAAGATGCGGAACAGACTGCGCAAAATCCACGCGACGACTAGGCTGTTGCATGTCCGCCAATGGCCCAAGGCAGACATTTCATTTTGCAATGCGAATGTCCGCTCTGGCGAAATAGCGGACATCGAACACTTGCCGCCGACTTGGGAAATCGAGGAGGCTGGAAATGGAGTGGTGGGCGCACAAGGACTCGAACCTTGGACCCGCTGATTAAGAGTCAGCTGCTCTACCAACTGAGCTATGCGCCCGGATCACCACTGGCGGCAGGCGCCGCCAAGCCGGGCTGCCTTAGCAAAGGCCGCCCGCGCTGTCCAGCTTGGCCGCCTGTTCCAAGTGCCGGAAATCCAATGAAAAAGCCGCCGGGACGAGCCCGGCGGCATGGACGGCGGTTTGGGTCGCGTCGGGGGAACGCATCGTTGGCCACCGCCGGCTTCTGGTCAGGTCCGCTTATTGCGGGCTGGGGCCGCGATCTGCCCCGCCGAAGCGATGGCCGCGCTCACCGCGATGGTGGTTCCAGCCGCTGCGGCCGCGCCCGTCGTGGCGGCCGCGCCAGCCGTGATGGCCGTAGCCGGACCGCGCGCCGAGGCGCGCCAGCACCATAAAGCGGTGCTTCTGGGCATCGTCCAGGCTGTTGTAGAGCGGGCCCGTCGCATCGGCGAGCTGCTTGAGCGCGGCGCCGCGGCTCTGCATCGTCTCCGCGCGGCGCTCGAGGCGCTCGACCGGATTGGTCGGCTTCTTCGCCTGATCGCGCGTGGCAACCCGCTCGGCCCGCTGCTTCATGAGTTCGCGCATGGCGCTCTCGACCGGCGGCCAGAGCTTCTCCTGATCGGCGTTAAGCGCGAGGCCGGCCTTCAGCGCGGCAATGCGCGCGTCGCCGAAGGCGGTGACGTCCTGGGCGCTCGGGCGCCAGCCTTGCGCACGGCTGCCTTTCCCCTGACCCGGATGGGCGTAGGCGAGCGTGGTACCGGCGATCGCAAGCGCGGTGGTGCCGGCAAGAATGGTCTTCCACATAACGATGTCCTCCTCTACGCAGCCGGCCGTTATCGGCCGACGCGATGGTTTCGCAATCGACGCTGCCGAGTTCGAGACGACACCGTTCCTGCGAGCGGACGCCGTTCGTGAAAGCGGTTGCGTTGATCAATAAACGGCGGGCCGCCCAAGACCCTGTGCAATATGACGAATTTGTAATGTTGCGGCCCCACCGGGGCATCGAAGATAAACATCGGCCCTCCACCGCGCCGGAACACGCGGAAGGCGTTCAATGGGCGTCTTTGTTGGGACCTTTGGCCGAGTCTTAATGCACACAAATGACAAAGCCCGGCTCCGGTGCGACCGGAACCGGGCTTCACCTAACTTTTGACAGTGCTCTTGGCGGCGGTGCTCAGCCGGCGTCCTGCGAGTGGATGCGCCGCTCGATGCCGGGCTGCCGGTTGCGCTTACTGGTCATCTTGTTGAGCGCGCCCAGATAGGCCTTGGCGGACGCCA
>CAZUDR010000233.1:0-5778 GCA_964618715.1 uncultured Undibacter sp.
ACCTGATAGGGCACGATATTGGCGTGTGCATTGCCAATTCGTTTTGGCACCTTGCCGGACACAAGATAATTCAGCGCCTGGTTGGACAGTACGCCGACAGTGGAATCAACCAGCGCCGCATCGATAAACGCGCCCTTGCCGGTGCGCTCGCGCTGCGCCAGCGCGGCCAGAATGCCAACGACCGAATAGCATCCGGTGAAGATGTCGGAGACCGGAATGCCGATGCGCGTCGGCTCGCCGTCGGCCTCGCCGGTCAGGTCCATGATTCCGCCCATGCCCTGCGCCATCAGATCGTAGCCGGCGCGCCTGGCGTAGGGCCCGTCCTGGCCGAAACCGGTCACCGAACAGTAGATCAGCCGCGGGTTTTCCGGTGCCAGGCTCTTGTAGTCGAGGCCGAACTTGGCGAGCCCGCCGACCTTGAAGTTCTCGATCAGGACGTCGGAGCGCGCCGCCAGCTTGCGCACGATGCGTTTTCCCTCATCGCTGTCGAAGTCGACCTCGATCGAGCGCTTGCCGCGGTTGGCGCCGTGGAAATAGGCCGCGCCGATGTGCTGGCCGTCCTTGCCTTCGACGAAAGGCGGGCCCCAGCCGCGGGTGTCGTCGCCGGCGCCCTTGCGCTCGACCTTGATCACGTCGGCGCCGAGATCGGCCAGCATCTGCCCCGCCCAGGGCCCGGCCAGAATGCGGGCAAGTTCGAGGACGCGGAGACCCGCTAGCGGTTTGGCCATGGATTCACTCTCCCGGGCATACGGAAATTCAACGAGGACGGGCGGGGGTTATAAATGCATCATCTCGTGCTGGCCAGACAGTCCGGTCGGGGCGGTCGCCCCGCCGCAGGACGCCATGAACCAGTCATTATGATAATTGTGGGACACATCATTTCGTCTATTTTCGCCGGTATTGCCACGTGGCTGCCGGACCATTCGATGGCAGTTGCCGCAGGGGCCAGATGAACGCGACTTTTTTTGGTGAATTGCTGCAGTCGATTGCCGACCGCGGGCGGTCTCTGCTGGCGCGGCCGCGCCGCTCGTCAGGGGCTGAGCGATCGGAAAGCCTCGTCGAACTGTGCGAGCATCTGCTCTCCGGCCGCGGTGAGGCGTCCGGCGTGGCGATGGCGCGCGAGATTCTGGCCCGCTATGCGGACTTGCGCACCGGCCCGCGCATCGCCTTTTTCGAGGCGCTGGCCGAACGCTTCGGCCCCGATCCCGAGCGCATGGAGGCGGCCATTTCCGCCTGGCGCGAGAGGCCGTGTGACGAGACTGCAGCGGAGATTCACGCCGCTTCCGAGCCGCGCCGGCAGGAGCTGTTCCGCCGGCTCAATCTTGCCCCTGGCGGCACGGCCGCGCTGGTGCGCATGCGCGGGCAGCTGATCGACGTACTCGCACGCCGCGACGAGGACCTCGGTGCGGTCAACGACGACTTCGTCCATCTGTTCTCGTCCTGGTTCAACCGCGGCTTCCTCGTCCTGCGCCGCATCGACTGGTCGACGCCGGCGATCGTGCTGGAGAAGATCATCCGCTACGAGGCGGTGCACGCCATCGGCGGCTGGGACGATCTGCGCCGGCGCATCGATCCGCTCGACCGGCGGTGCTTCGCCTTCTTTCATCCGGCGCTGGTCGACGACCCCGTGATTTTCGTCGAGGTCGCGCTGACGCGCGACATTCCGGCAGCGATTGCGCCGATCCTGGCCACCGAGCGGGATGTGATCGACGCCGACAAGGCGCGCACCGCCGTGTTTTACTCGATCTCCAACTGCCAGCGCGGACTTGCCGGCGTTTCATTCGGCAGCTTTCTGATCAAGCAGGTGGCGGAGGAGATCAGCCGCGAGATGCCGAAGCTGTCGACCTTCGTTACGCTCTCGCCGGTCACAGGATTTGCCGCCTGGCTCAGGCGCGAGCGCGCCGAAGAAAAGTCGACGGCATTGACCGAGGCCGACAGGGCCGCGCTTGCGGCGCTTGATGACGACGGCTGGCACTTCAACGCGCAGACGGTCGAAGCGGTTCGCGATCCGCTGATGCGCGCGGCCGCCTGGTACTACCTGCGCGCGCGCAATGGGCGTGGCGTTCCGCTCGATCCGGTGGCACGCTTCCATCTCGGCAACGGCGCCCGCCTCGAGCGCATCAATTTCCTCGCCGACACTTCCGACAAGGCGATGGAGCAGGCGTACGGGCTGATGGTCAATTATCTCTACGAGCTCGACAACATCGAGAAGAACCACGAGGCCTACGCGGAAGGCCGCACCGTCGTTGCGTCCGGCGCGGTGCAGCGCCTGTTGCGCCCGCCACTCGAGCTGGTTCCGATCGCGGGATAGTGGCCTGCGTATCCCGCGCGCCGCTGCCCCGCAGCCGGGGCCGTCGGGCTCAGGATTTTCCGTACACCGGCACCACGGCGCCGCGAGTTACCGTGTTATCCGGCGATGCCAGGAACAGAATGGTCGCCGCCACCTGCTCGACCTTCGGCCAGGCATCGTGATCGGCTTTGGCCATCGCCTTGCGATTGGCCGGCGTATCCATGATCGAGGGCGCGACCGCATTGACCAGGATGCCGTCGCCGACGACTTCCTCGGCAAGCGCAACGGTGAGCGCGGCGACGCCGGCTTTTGCCACGGTATAGGCCGTCATGCCGGCGCCGTGACGCCATTCCAGTGCAGGCCGCGCCGCCACGTTGACAATGCGTCCGCCCCCGGCCGCCTGCATGGCCTGGACCGCCGCGCGGCAGCAGAGGAAGCATGAAATCAGGTTGGTTTCGAGCTGTTCCATCAACGCCGTCCTGGCGGTGTCCGCGAGCTTGCCCATTGCGAAGCCGCCGGCGATGTGGATCGATGCCCAGGGCTCGATCCCGTCATAGACCTTGGCGACCGAGTGGTCGTCGGAGAGATCGGTGACAGCCACGAGCTTGAGCCGCTCGTGTTCACTGTGCGGGAAGCGTTGCGCTTCGGTGAGGTGGACATAGGGCACGGTGCAACGCGCGCCGGCTTCCAGCAGTGCGCCGACCACCGCGCTGCCAAGCGCGCCGGTGCCGCCGGTCACCACCACGTGTTTGTCGGAAAAGTCCATGGATGCCGTCCGTCCCGGCCGGGCAGACCCCGGCCATCCAGATCCCTAGCCTAAAGACGCAGAGGCCCGGCACAAGGCTGGTCACGGCGCTTGAAGCAGAACCGTCAGCCGCGCCCGCGTTTCACCCGGGCCGGCAGTACCTGGAACTCGATCCAGTTTGCTACCTCGCTCACCCGCAGCTTCACGTCGAGCACATTCTGGCTGATACCGTGCCGCCACGACAGCCGCTTGCAGGTCGGATCACGGTCGAGCGCGTCAAGGTCCTGCGCGAAGCTGATCATGTCCTGTTCGTTGGCAAAGAAGCCTTCCCCGATCAGCCGCGTGCCGATGCGGCGTACGATGGCCGCCAGTTCGCGCAGCGGATACTCGGGGTGATACTGCACGGCCCAGGCCACCGACCCGTCGGTGCGGATCTCGACCGCCTGCACCGACGACATGGCATTGCTGGCAAGCACCGTGGTGCCCGCCGGCAACACGTCGACCTCGTCGAGGTGCACAGTCGGGGCGTTAAAGACATCGAGCTTGCCGACATACATCGGGTGCTTGCGACCTGCTTCGGTCAGCCGGATCCCCCGCCCGAAGCCGATCTCGCGTCCTCTCGGATTCTTGCGCACGTTGCCGCCGGCGGCAGCCGTGATGACCTGGAGTCCCCAGCACGAGCCGAACAGCGGTGTCCCCGTGCCGAGCGCCGTTTTCACCAGGTCGACCTGGCGCATCACTTCCGGCCCGCCGTTGTAGACGTGCAGCGCCGAACCGGTGATCGTGATGCCGTCAAAGCCTTCCAGCGCCTCGCCTGCGGGCAAGGAAGCCGCCGGGTCGCCGGGGTAGCAAATTTCGACGATCGCGCCCGGTACCAGTTCGCGCAGCAGGTCGGAATAGCCCTTGCTCGCCGGGACGCCACCGGCGGCCACGTGTTCGGCCATGGTCTGCGGCGAATTCCCTTCGATGACGAGAAAACGGGGGGAGGGCATGGGCTCGCTGGTCGGGTCGCGGACGCCGGCCGGAACCGGCACCGAGCGGCATTATCGCCGGATATGGCTACCCAGTCATTACCGTACGGCGGAGATGCCATCCGGACGGCCGAATATTGTGGCCGACGGCGCCTTCCTGGCGCCGGCATTCTTGAGGTCGCCGCATAAGCCGCCCATTCTGCGGCAAAACAACCGAATCAGCAGGCATTCCCGCGGGCCCCATGGCCGATTTCGACCTCGCCATCATTGGCGGCGGCATCAACGGAACCGGCATCGCCCGCGACGCCGCCGGCCGCGGCTTGCGCGTGCTGCTGGTCGAAATGAACGACCTCGGTTCCGGCACCTCATCGGCTTCCTCCAAGCTGATCCACGGTGGCTTGCGCTATCTCGAGCATGGCGCCTTCCGGCTTGTGCGCGAGGCGCTCGGCGAGCGCGAGGTGCTGTTACGGATGGCGCCGCATGTGATCCGGCCGATGCGTTTCGTGCTGCCACCTTTACCCGGTCTGCGCCCGGTGCCCGTCCTGCGTCTCGGGTTGTGGCTGTACGACCTCATGAGTGTGCGCAAGATGCTGCCGCGCAGCCGCACGATTGATCTGACCACGCATCCGTTTGGCCATCCGCTCAATCGCAGTTTCCGCTACGGCTTCGAGTTCTCCGACTGTTTTGTCGACGATTCCCGTCTGGTGGCGCTCAACGCGCTCGACGCAGCGGAGCGCGGTGCCGACATCCGCACGCGCACGCGGCTGGCGCGGGCAGAGCGGCACGAGTCGTGGCAACTGGTGATGAACACCCGCGGCCGCCGCAGCGTGGCCAGCGCACGCGTATTGATCAATGCGGCGGGTCCGTGGATCGGCGAGGTGGCCGATACCGTGATCCGCATGCCGCTGCACATGCCGGTGCGCCTGATCAAGGGCAGCCACATCGTGGTGCGCCGGCGCTACCAGGAGGAGGCCGGCTATCTCCTGCAGACCGCCGACCGGCGGGTGGTGTTCGTTCTGCCGTTTGCCGAGGATTTCACATTGATCGGTACCACCGACGAGAACTTCGTGGGCGATGTGTCGACACCGACGCCGAGTGGCAAGGAGATTCTGTATCTCTGCGACGTTGTGAACGAGTATTTCCGCGACAGGCTCACGCCCGACGAGCCGGTGTGGGCATTCGCCGGCGTGCGCGCACTGCATGACGATGGCTCAAGCAGGGCCAAGGACGTGACCCGCGACTACGCGCTCACGCTGGACGAGTCCTACCGCAAGGCGCCGTTGCTGACCGTCTATGGCGGCAAGATCACCACTCACCGGCGGCTGGCAGAGGAAGCCCTGGCGCGCGTTGCCCATTTCTTCTCGATGCGCCCGCCATGGACCGCGACGTCCACACTGCCGGGCGGCGACTTTCCCGCGGGCGACTTCGATGGTCAGGTGGCGGCCGCGCTGGCGCGCTGGCCGTTCTTGTCGGAGCCGCAGGCGCGGCGGCTGACCCGCGCCTACGGCACCCGCGTCGAACTGGTGCTGAAGGACGCGCAGAGCATGGATGATCTCGGACAGCGCTTTGCCGGGGACCTCACCGCTGCCGAGGTGCGCTATCTGATGGAATACGAGTGGGCGCAGAATGCAGACGACGTCCTTTGGCGACGTAGTAAACAAGGCCTTTACGCCAGCTAGGACGAGCGCAATGCCCTCAGCGAATTCATCGCTTCACTGCGCGCGGTGGAGCGGCGCGCGAGGAGCTCCCGGACGAGCGCCTCGTGCCGGTCC
>CAZUDR010000234.1:0-5739 GCA_964618715.1 uncultured Undibacter sp.
GGCACCAGCTTGCCGATGCGCTCGATGTCGGGAATGAAGCCCATGTCCAGCATACGATCGGCTTCGTCGATGATGAGCAATTCGCAGCCGGACAGCAGCAATCGTCCACGCTCGAAATGGTCGAGCAGCCGGCCCGGCGTCGCAATCAGCACGTCGACGCCGCGCAACAGCTTGGCATCCTGATCGTCGAAGGACACGCCGCCGATAATCAGCGCCACATTCAGTTTGTGGTTCTTGCCGTATTTCTCGAACTGCTCGGCAACCTGGGCGGCGAGCTCACGGGTCGGTTCAAGAATGAGCGTGCGCGGCATGCGCGCGCGCGCCCGGCCTTTCTCCAGCATGGTGAGCATCGGCAGCACGAAGGCCGCGGTTTTGCCGGTGCCGGTCTGGGCAATGCCCAGCACGTCGCGGCGCGCGAGCACGTGCGGGATGGCCTGGTCCTGAATCGGGGTGGGGGTCTTGTAGCCGGCCGCATCTATGGCGGCGATTACCTTGTCGGAAAGTCCGAGATGGGAAAACGACATATATCCTCAAACAGGGCCGACCAAGGCCGCGCCGGACCAGGAAAACCAGTTGCGTTGCGCGGGGGACGGCCGAATCTTCGTTCGAACCGGTTGGCCGGAACATGGGCGTTGACAGGGCGAAAGTCAATGCTTCGGCGGCGCAATAAGTCTTATAAATCCTTAATCTTTTTGCCTGACGGAGGTGTCAATGGGCTCGCCCTTGCCGCTCGTTCTGGTTCCCGGACTGCTGTGCAGCGCACGGGTTTTCGGGCCGCAGATCGAGGCGCTGTGGCCGCTGGGACCGGTTACCGTCGCCGACCACCGGCGTGACAGCGAGATCGATGCAATTGCGGCCCGCATCCTGGCATCGGCGCCGCCGCGGTTCGCGCTCGCCGGGCTGTCGCTGGGCGGCTACATCGCCTTTGCCATGATGCGGCAGGCACCCGGGCGTATCGAAAAACTGGCGTTGCTCGATACATCGGCACGGCCGGACACGCCAGAGCAAAGCGCGGCGCGCCACGCCTTCGTCGCCATGACCGAAGATGGCCGGCTTGGTGAGGTGGTGGAAACTTTGACGCTGCGCTACCTGCATCGGGACCGCCACAAGGATGCCAGACTCAGGGGCATCGTGCGCGCGATGGCCGAGGATACCGGGCCGGAGGCCTTCGTCCGCCAGCAGCAGGCCACCATTTCGCGTCCGGATTCACGTCCGCTGCTCGGCGAGATCCGCTGCCCGACACTGGTGCTGACGGGGGAAGGCGACGAACTGATCCAGCCGGAACTGGGCCGCGAAATCGCCGACGGCATCGAGGGATCGAAATTCGTGATCGTGCCGGATTGCGGCCATCTCTCTACTCTCGAGCGGCCCGAGCCGGTGAACAGGGCGCTCGCTGAATGGCTGGAGGCCTGACGGGATGGCGCGCGCGTCGCAAGACGACAGGAGCGACACTCCGGGCGTCATTGCCCCGCCGCCGCTCATTGCGCTGGCGGCGCTGATTGCCGGAATTGTTCTCGACCGCGTCTTCCCGGCCTATCTGCTATCGCTGCTGTTGCCGTTTGGCGCCCGCATCGTCGCGGGCATGGCGTTGCTCGGCGCCGGCGCCGTGCTCGCCCTTGCCGGCGAGCGCGCCTTCGTCCGCGCCGGGACCGCGGTGAAGCCATGGCAACCGTCCACGGCGCTGGTGACCGATGGCGTTTTTCGATGGCTGCGCAACCCCATGTATGTGGGCCTCGTCCTGATGCTGGCGGGAGTATCGATCGGCCTGGCCTCCGACTGGACGCTGGTGATGACGATCGCCTTTGCATTCACCATCCATTTTGGCGTCGTCAGGCGCGAGGAGCGCTATCTTGCGACGAAATTCGGTGACGACTACCGCAGCTACCGGGAGCGCGTGCCGCGCTATGGCTGGCCGCCGCCCGGCATCGAATGACAATTGTGCCAGCCTTTCCGGCCTTCATACCTTTGCGGCGGTGCCGGCACAGACTTATAGAAGGTATTTGCGGTTAAAGTGGAACTTGAACGAATGCGCACGCAAGTTGGAATCGTTGGTGCCGGACCGGCCGGCCTGATGCTGTCGCACCTGCTGCACCTGGCGGGCATCGACTCCATCGTGGTCGAGAACAGGAGCCGCGAATATTGCGAGAACCGGGTCCGGGCCGGCCTGATGGAGAACTGGGTCGCCAGGATGCTGGTCGATACCGGTGTTGGCGCCCGGCTCCAGCGCGAGGCCATGGTGCATGACGGCATCTTCCTCGCTTTCAACGGCGAAGCGCACAAGCTCGATTTCACCAAACTGGTCGGCAAGAACGTCTACATCTACGACCAGAAGGAGGTCGTCACCGACCTGATTGCGCACCGTCTCGACCAGAGCGGGCAGATCCTGTTCGAGGTGGAAGACACAAGCGTTCACGACTTTGCCGGTGACCGGCCGAAAATCCGATTCCGGCAGGGCGGCAAGGCAGAGGAGATCGACTGTGACGTCATCGCCGGATGCGATGGTTTCCATGGCATCTGCCGGCCGAGCCTGCCGGAGGGCACGTGGACCGGCTACGACCGCGTGTATCCATTCGCCTGGCTTGGCATCCTGTCGGAATCGCCACCGCCGGAAAAGGAACTGATCTACGCCTATCACGAGCGCGGCTTCGCCCTTTTCTCGATGCGGGGGCCCGACCTCTCAAGGCTCTATCTCCAGGTCGGGCCCGACGAGGACCCCGACAACTGGCCCGATGCGCGCATCTGGGAAGAACTGAATACGCGTCTGGACGGGGTGCGCCCCCTGCAGGAAGGCAAGATCCTGCAAAAAGGCGTCACCCAGATGCGCAGCTATGTGGCCGAGCCGATGCGGGTTGGCCGCCTGTTGCTCGCAGGCGACAGTGCGCACATCGTGCCGCCGACCGGTGCCAAGGGCATGAACCTCGCGATGGCCGACGTCGTCTACCTGTCGCGCGCGCTGGAGCGGTTTTTCCGCAGCAGTGACAATGAGGGTATCGAGAAGTATTCCGCCACCTGCCTGCGGCGCGTCTGGAAGGGCCAGCGTTTCTCCTGGTGGATGACACAGATGCTGCATCGCCAGCGTGGCGGAGAATACGCCGAATTCGACATGAAGCGGCAGCTGGCCGAGCTCGACTATGTTGCGTCCTCGCACGCGGCATCGGTGTCGCTGGCGGAGAACTACGCCGGCCTGCCGATCGATTGATCATCCCGCATAACGGGGCAGGGGTCAGCGTGTGCCGGTGCGTGTGAAATAGCCCTTCGAAACCAGACGGGACTTCCGCTCGCCGCGTGCGCTGCTATGGTTTGGCATCGACGCGTGCAGGTGGGGACGGACGGAAATGCGGAATGCAGGATTTGTCGTTCTTGTCGTTTTGCTCATCCTGCCCGCCGCCGCCGAGCCCAGCACAGAGAAGTTGTTCGGCCAGTTCGGCCTGTTCGGGACCTGGGCGATCGATTGCGCGGATCAGGCCACCGTCAACAACCTCCATGTCACGGTCGTCATGGAGGATTCCGGCCAGATCGTGGAAGATCACGATCTCGGCCCCGCCGCCGTGATCAATCATTACCGCATCGTTTCCGCCAGGCGGCTGTCGCCGACGCGGCTCGCGGTCGATGTCGTGTTCCAGCCAGGCACGGAATTCGAAGAACGGCAAAAACTTGAATGGCTGGTCACGGACGGCACCCGGCGCACCATGCTCAACCAGCCGGACCAGGGCCCGCCGGTGGTGAAGGATGGTGTTGCGCTTGCTGCCGGGCTTGAAACGCCGGTGCTGAGAAAATGTGAGTAGCGGAGCTATACGTCGAGCAGTTCCTCGGCAGCGAACTCGGCGTGCTCCTGGATGAAGGCGAAGCGTGACTCCGCCTTGTTGCCCATAAGATGCTCGACCGTCTTCGCCGTCGGCTTCAATTCCTTGCTGACCAGAATGACACGCAGCAGCGTGCGTCTGGCCGGATCCATCGTGGTCTCCTTCAGCTGCGCCGCCATCATTTCGCCAAGCCCCTTGAAGCGGGACACCTCTACCTTGGCGTTGGCGTTGAACTCGGACTTCATCAGCCGGTCCTTGTGCTTGTCGTCGCGCGCATAGACGATCTTGCCGCCGTGGCTGAGGCGGTAGAGCGGAGGTACCGCCAGATAAAGCCGGCCGGCCTCGATCAGCTTGGGCATCTGGCGGAAGAAGAAGGTGATGAGGAGCGACGCGATATGCGCGCCGTCGACGTCGGCGTCGGTCATGATGATGACCTTCTCGTAACGAAGGTCCTTCTCATGGTAGTGCGTCCCGGTTCCGCAGCCGAGCGCCTGAACGAGATCCGACAGCTGTGCGTTCTGCGCCAGCTTGTCCTTGCCGGCGCTGGCGACGTTGAGGATCTTGCCGCGCAGCGGCAGCACCGCCTGGATGCGGCGGTCGCGCGCCTGCTTGGCTGAGCCGCCGGCACTGTCACCCTCGACGATGAAAATCTCCGAACCTTCCGATGCCGACGAGGTGCAGTCGGCGAGCTTGCCGGGCAGGCGCAGCTTGCGCACGGCGGTCTTGCGCGCGATATCCTTTTCCTGACGGCGGCGCAGCCGTTCCTCGGCCCGTTCGATGACGAAATCGAGCAGCTTGTTGGCCTGGGCCGGGTTGCCGGCAAGCCAGTGGTCGAACGGGTCGCGGATCGCCTGTTCGACGATACGCTGCGCTTCCGCGGTGGCCAGCCGGTCCTTGGTCTGTCCCTGGAATTCGGGCTCGCGCACGAAGACCGACAGCATGCAGGCCGCGCCCGACATGATGTCGTCGCTGGTCACCGGCGCGGCCCGTTTTTCCTGGCCGACGCGTGCGGCATGGTCTTTCAGGCCGCGCAGCAGGGCGGAGCGCAAGCCTGATTCATGCGTGCCGCCGTCCGGCGTCGGTATGGTATTGCAGTAGGAGTTGAGCACGCCGTCGGCATCGGCGGTCCAGGCGATCGCCCACTCGGTGGTGCCATGCCGTCCGGTCTTGCCCGAGGAGCCGGTGAATATCTCGGGATGCACCAGCGTCGCGCCGGCGATGTTCTCGGCGAGATAGTCCTTCAGCCCTTCGGCAAAATGGAATGTCGATTTCTCGGGAACGTCGTCGACGCCCTTGAGCAGCGCCTTGGCGCAGCGCCAGCGGATTTCCACACCGCCGAACAGATAGGCCTTCGAGCGTGCCATCCGGAACAGACGCTCCGGCTTGAATGCGGCCTTCGGCCCGAAAATCTCGGGGTCCGGCTTGAACCGCACCATGGTGCCGCGGCGGTTCGGTACGCGACCGACTTTGGTCAGCTTGCCCTTCGGCTTGCCGCGCTCGAAGCTCATGCGATAGAGCGTCTGCTCGCGCGCGACCTCCACCTCCATGCGCTGGGCGAGGGCATTGGCGACCGACACGCCGACGCCATGCAGGCCGCCGCTTGTCTCGTAGACCGTGGAGTCGAACTTGCCGCCGGCGTGCAGCGTGCACATGATCACTTCCAGCGCCGACGTGTTGTTGAATTTGGGGTGCGCGTCGACCGGTATGCCACGGCCGTTGTCGGTGACCGAAACGAAACCGTCGGCTTCCAGCTCCACCTCGATCCAGTCGGCATGGCCGGCCAGCGCCTCGTCCATCGCGTTGTCGATGACCTCGGCGAACAGGTGGTGCAGCGCCTTCTCGTCGGTGCCGCCGATATACATGCCGGGCCGGCGGCGTACCGGCTCCAGGCCCTCCAGCACCTCGATGTGCTTTGCGGTGTATCCGCTGTCGCCCT
>CAZUDR010000235.1:0-5711 GCA_964618715.1 uncultured Undibacter sp.
CCGGCCGGTCCGGGCACGCGGCCTTGGCGCCGATGCCGGCCGGGAAGGCCCAGCCGAGATGGCCGGCGCTGCGCATGTAGTCCTGCGAGACGTTGCGCAGGTCGTACATACCACCCATCCACATGCCGGCGTGGCCGGTATCGACGACGACGATGGCGTCGTCGGGCATGTTCAGGCTGAGCTCGTGGCACATGCGGGCCGGGTGGATCGGCACCGCGTCCGACTCCAGGTTCGCCTTGTATTTGGCGTACCAGTCATTGCGGAGTCCGGAGATCTCCTTCATCCAGGCTTCGCGCTTCTTCGCGCTCGCCTTGTCGGCCTGCGCCAGCATGCGGCTGAGCGCCACTTTGGCGTCGCCCAGCACGCTCGCCTGCAGCGGATAATTGCGGCCGAGCGCTTCCGGATCGATGTCGATCTGGATCGCCGGCGTGCCGATGGCCGGGACGGCCCAGAAATGCGTGGTCATGCCGCCGGTCTCGCTGCCGATGAAGCAGACCAGATCGGCACGGTTGACCGCGCGGTTGGCGCTCTCGCGCGAGTAGGTGCCGACCACGCCGACGGACAATGGATGCGTGCCGGGAATGCTGTCCTTGCCGTTGAGCGAGGTGGCGACGGGAATCTGCAGTGCCTCGGCGAGTGCGACAAGTTCGGCCCGCGCGCCGGACGCGCGCACGCCGCCGCCGGCAACGACGATCGGCCGCTGCGCCTTTTGCAGCAATTCGAGCGCGGCCTTGACGGAGGCCGCGTCCGGCTCCGGCCGGAACGGCGGCACACGGGCGAACTGCGCCTCGACCAGCGGCTCCATCTCGGCCTCTTCCGCGTCGACCTGTCCCTCATTGCCACGGAACTGGAGGTGCACCGGACCCGGGGTCCCGGTGGTGGCGGTGCGAAACGCCTGGCGCACCATGTCGGGAAAACGGGCCACGTCGTCGACCGTGACGTTCATCTTGGTGACCGGCTCGAACGCCGGAACGTCGTCGATTTCCTGGTAGACCTTGCGGAACTTGGTCCTGGGATCGCGGCCGCCGGTCATCGCGATCACCGGCGAGTGGGCGAGCCAGCCGTCGCGCAGGCCGGCGGCGAGGTTGAGCGCACCGATCACCTGCGCCATGCACACGCCCGGCTTGCCGGAGGCGCGCGCATAGCCGTCGGCCATATAGGCGGCTGACTTCTCGCCATGACAGTGCACGCGGGCAATTCTTGTGCGCCGCTCCATCTCGGCGAAGGTGCGTCTGAGCACCGCCGGCACCATGAAGACATGGGTGACGCCGTAGCCGGCGAGCATGTCGGCGAGGCACTCGGCGCCCGTCATTTTCCGGTTGTGTCCAGGCATCATGGGTGTTCGACATCCTTCCTGTTGATGACAAGATGGCACGGGGAACGACGCACGCAAAGCGGCGAACCGGCGGCCATTTTTCGCTATAGTGAAATCCCGTCCATCCGCCAGAGGACCACGATGTACGGCGCGACCATCGGTGCTCATCGCTACGTGTTCCGCGATCTCAGGACGCTGCTGGCCAGGGCAACGCCGCAGCGCAGTGGCGATCAGCTTGCCGGCATCGCGGCGGAGTCGGAGGAGGAACGCATCGCGGCGCAGTTTGCGCTCGCCGATCTGCCGCTCGCGACGTTCCTGCAGGAGCAGGTCGTCCCTTACGAGGACGACGAGGTCACCCGCCTGATCGTCGACAGCCATGACCGCGCGGCCTTCGCGCCGGTGTCGCACCTCACGGTCGGCGGCCTGCGCGACTGGCTGCTGTCGGACGAGGCCACGACCGGGGTGCTGGCAGCACTGGCGCCCGGCCTGACGCCGGAGATGGCGGCCGCGGTGAGCAAGCTTTGCCGCCTGCAGGATCTGATGCTCGTCGCGGCGAAATGCACCGTGGTGACCCGGTTCCGCAACACCATCGGACTGCCCGGCCGGCTGTCGGTGCGGCTGCAGCCCAACCACCCGACCGACGATGCGCGCGGCATCGCGGCGAGCGTGCTCGACGGCCTGCTGCTCGGTGCCGGCGACGCGGTCATCGGCATCAATCCCGCGACCGACAGTCCGGAGCGCGCGCACCAGCTGCTGTCGATGCTGGAGGACATCCGCATCAAGCTCGACATCCCGACGCAGGCCTGCGTGCTGGCGCACGTCACCACGACACTCGACCTCATCGCCAAGGGCTCGCCGGTCGATCTCGTGTTCCAGTCGATTGCCGGCACGGAAACCGCCAACAGAAGCTTCGGTATCAACCTCGCGCTGCTCGATCGGGCGCGCGAGGCTGCGCTGTCGCTCGGCCGCGGCAGCATCGGCGACAACGTCATGTATTTCGAGACCGGGCAAGGCTCGGCGCTCTCGGCCGGTGCGCATCATGGCGTCGACCAGCAGACGCTGGAGGCGCGCGCCTATGCGGTGGCACGCCGCTACAAGCCGCTGCTCATCAATTCCGTCGTCGGCTTTATCGGCCCCGAGTATCTTTTCGACGGCAAGCAGATCACGCGCGCCGGGCTGGAGGACCATTTCTGCGGCAAGCTGCTCGGTGTGCCGATGGGGGTCGACGTCTGCTACACCAACCACGCCGAGGCCGATCAGGACGACATGGACGGACTGCTGACGCTTTTGGCCACCGCCGGCGTCAATTTTGTGATGGGCGTTCCGGGGGCCGACGACATCATGCTCGGTTACCAGAGCACCTCCTTTCACGATGCGCTGGCCATGCGCGAGCTGCTCGGGCGCCGGCCGGCGCCGGAATTCGAAAACTGGCTGGAGCGGCAGGGCCTGATGGACAAGGCCGCGCGCATCCGCCCGCAGGCATTGCCGGAGCGGTTTCAGGCCCTGTTGCCGGCATGAGCGGGAAAAAAGACGATCGCCCGGTCACGCGGCGCGCCGCCACGGCGCCCGACGCGGACCCGTGGTCGCGCTGGCGCAAACTGACCGTGGCGCGCATCGGGCTCGCCCGCAGCGGCGCGTCGCTCGCGACCGGCCCGCTGCTCGACCTGAAGCAGGCGCATGCCCGCGCGCGCGATGCCGTGCATGAGCCGCTCGACAACGAGCGGCTGGCCGCCGACCTCTCCACACTCGCCCTGCCGGTGCTCAGCGTCGCCAGCGCTGCGGAAAACCGCCAGCAATACCTGATGCAGCCCGGGCTCGGCCGCCGCCTCGGATCCGGGGCCGACGCCGCTTTGGCAGCCCATGCGGGCCGCTATGACGTGGTGTTTGTCGTCGCCGACGGATTGTCGGCGCGGGCGGCGCAGATGCATGCACAACCGGTGCTGGCCAATGTGATCCCGGACCTGCGGGGGGACGGCTGGAACATGGCGCCGCTGGTGGTTGTCCGGCTCGGCCGTGTCGCCGTCGGCGATGCCGTCGCGGCTTCGCTCGGCGCTAAATGCGCCGCGGTCCTCATCGGCGAGCGGCCGGGCCTGTCGGCGCCCGACAGTCTCGGCGCCTACCTCACCTGGCGGCCGAACGCGCACACCACCGACGCCGACCGCAACTGCATATCAAACATCCACCCTCGCGGCACCGGCTACGCCGACGCCGCCTTCAGAATCGCGCACATGCTGCGGCTGATGCGCGCCCGGCAAATCTCGGGCGTCATGCTGAAGGACGACAGCGGACGGCTGCTGGTCGAGGGCAGCGACCGGGATGCGCCGAATACGCCCAATGGCTGATGCGCGCGGCGAACGCGACTACGGCTCCGGCTCGAAGTCGAGCGCGACACCGTTGATACAGTAGCGCAGGCCCGTCGGCGGCGGGCCGTCGGGAAAGACGTGGCCGAGATGGCTGCCGCAGCGGCTGCAGTGCACCTCGGTGCGGACCATGCCGTGGCTCGTGTCCTCCTCGGTCTCGATCGCTCCCGGCTCCGGATCATGGAAGCTCGGCCAGCCGGTGCCGCTTTCAAACTTCTTGTGCGACACGAACAGCGGCTGGTCGCAGCCGGCGCAGCTGAAGGTGCCGGGACGCTTCTCGTACAGGAGCGCGCAGCTTTCCGGCATCTCGGTGCCGTGCTCGCGCATGATCGCATATTGCTCGGGCGTGAGAATCCGGCGCCACTCCGCTTCGGTGCGGGTGACAGGGTAGGACTTGGGCATGAGAGCACATCCTCTCTCGGCCTTATCCTGGGGAGCGTTGCGCAGCAACGCGTCTCGAAGGATGGGCAGCACTCGCCCTTCGAGACGCCGCGCTTCGCGCGGCTCCTCAGGACGAGGGCGGGTTAAACTATTTGATCGCCAGCGGATTGACCGGCGAGCCGACGGCACCGGTGATCGGAATGGCCGGCGCCACGAACAGGAATTCATACACCTTGTCCGCCGCGCAGTCGTCGGCCAGTTCCTTCAGCCGGAAGATCTCGCCCATGGTCATGCCCATGATCGGGATGGTGATCCAGTGCCACGGCTGGTTGATGCCGTCCTCGGTATTGTTCGGCCGCACCTCGCAGCCCCAGGTATCGCTGGCCAGCGCGGCAAGCTCTGTATCCTTGACGAAGGCGAGCGTCTCGAAGGCAAAGCCGGGCGCGTCGCCGCCGGGATAGCCGTCCCAGCTCCCCGCCTTCTGGCAGCGCTCCATCATCCCCGTGCGCACGATGATGTAGTCGCCGCGCTTCAAGTCGACCTTCTGCTTCTTCGCCGTCTCGTAGAGGTCCTCATTGGTGATCCCGTAGCCGTCGTCCAGCGACTCGACGCCCTTGTAACGGGCGACGTCGAGCAAGACGCCGCGGCCGACCATCCTGTTCCGGGTCTTTTCGATGCCGCACTTCTGCGCGCCGGCCGACGTCACCTCGCGGCAGTCGTAACCGTTCCACATCTTGTCCTCGTAGAAGATGTGGCCGAGCCCGTCCCACTGGGTGCCGCATTGCAGGGGCATGGTCACCATGTCGTCGGCTGCACGGATACCGCGCTTGTCGAGCACGCCGGACCAGGCGTCGGTTCCGGTGCGCAGCATGGTGTGGATCGGATTGGTGCGGCCCATCGACGGATACGTGCTCTTCGCGCCCTGCGGGCCGGTGTGGTCGAAGTTGAGGGCGAGCGAGATCACCTTGCCCTTCTTCACCAGCCGGGTGGCGGCGACGATGTCCTCCGGCGTGGTGTAGTTGAGCGTGCCGATCTCGTCGTCCGGACCCCACTTGCCCCAGTTCTTGTACTTCTCGGCGGCGTCGCGCAGGTCCTGGCGGGAGATTTTCTTGGCGGACATCGGGTTTCCTCTGATGAAAACAACGGCGTTTTTCTGCTGGCGAGACTACAGCCTGCCGGGACCGGGGATGGCAAGCCCTTGCCTCGCTGCGGCGCGCGGGACACGATCGAGGCATGCGCATTACCGACATCCGCGAAACCGCGATCCCGCTCAGGTCGGATATTTCGAATTCCAGCTTCGACTTCTCCGAGATGACCACCTCCGTGGTGGCGGTGATCACCGACGTGAAGCGCAACGGCAGGCCGGTCTGCGGCTTCGCCTTCAACTCCACCGGGCGCTATGCCTGCGGCGCGGCGATGCGCGAGCGCTTCATTCCGCGCATCCTGCGCGCGGAGCCTGCCAGCTTGCTCGACGCGAACGGCGACAACCTTGATCCGGAGAAGATCCTCGCCTGCATGCTGCAACGGGAGAAGGCCGGCGCCGACGCCGAGCGCTCGATCGCCATCGGCACCATCGAGGTGGCGGTGTGGGATGCGGTGGCCAAGATCGCGGACAAGCCGCTGCACCGTCTGCTGGCCGAGCGCTACAACGGCGG
>CAZUDR010000236.1:0-2268 GCA_964618715.1 uncultured Undibacter sp.
GAGTTTATCATCGGGCCGCGCCTTGCGCGGACCCGTTGGCTCGGCCGGGACGACTGCGAAGAATTGCTTCGCGCGCGTTCGCTCACCGATTTGATTGTCAAACAGCCTGCCTCCGGAAGTTGTTTGCCGCGCGCGGTTGGGCCGCCGCGGCGGACGGGCTAGGATCGCCGACGGGGAGTGAGGACGTCCCGCGCGCTCCGGCGCGGGGCAACGGCCTTAAGAACACGCATTGATGTACCAGAACGCAGCGATCCTGGCCGCGGTTGTGCTGCTGTACGCGGCGGTGGCCGGCCGCGTCGGGCGCTCGTGGCTGAGCGGCCCGATCCTGTTCGTGCTGGCCGGGCTGGTGCTCGGCCCGCTCGGCCTCGACGTGCTGCACATCAGCATCGAGGCCACCGACCTGAAAGTGATGGCCGAGCTGGCGCTGGCGCTGGTGCTGTTCTCCGACGCCGCCCATGCCGACCTCGGCGTCATCCGCCGCACCATCGGCCTGCCACAGCGGCTGCTGCTGATCGGCCTGCCGCTCACCCTCGTGCTCGGCTTCCTGCTCGCCTGGGCGGTGTTTCCGGGGCTCGACCTGTTCGCGGTGGCGCTGCTTGCCGCGCTGCTGGCGCCGACCGACGCCGCGCTGGGCGAGCCGGTGGTGGCCAACAAGGCGGTGCCCGGCGAGATCCGCGAGGCGCTCAACCTGGAGAGCGGCCTCAACGACGGCATCTGCGTGCCCATCGTGCTCGTGCTGCTCGACTTCGCCATCGGCATGGGCCGCCTGGATGTCAGCGTGTCGCACGTGGTCTGGGTCGTCGTCGAGGAGATCGGCATCGGCGTCGTCGTCGGCGTCGTGCTCGTCGCCGCCGCGGTGGCGATGCTGCGCGCCGCGGCGCGGCGCCACTGGCTGGAAGGGGCCTGGCTGCAGATCGCCGTGCTGGCGCTGGCCGCGCTCTGCTTCGCCGCCGCCCAGGCGCTGGGCGGCAGCGGCTTCATCGCCTGCTTCGTGGGCGGGCTGCTGTTCGGCCGCCTGCGCGGCATGCAGGAGCACGCGATCGACGGCGCCGCCAGCACCGGCGTGGTGCTGTCGCTGGTGATCTGGGTGGTGTTCGGCGGGCAGACCATGGTGCTGATGATGGGCGAGCTGTCCTGGTCGATGCTGCTCTACGCCGTGCTCAGCCTGACCGTGATCCGCATGCTGCCGGTGTTCCTGTCGCTGACCGGCAGCGGGCTCGGCACCGCCGACAAGCTGTTCGTCGGCTGGTTCGGCCCGCGCGGGCTGGCCAGCATGGTGTTCGCGGTGATGGTGCTCAATGCCGGCATTGCCGGCAGCGAAACGGTGGTGCTGACGGCCGCGGTCACCATCCTGCTCAGCGTGGTCGCGCACGGGGCGACGGCCAATGTGCTGGTCGGCAGGCTGGTGGGGCGGCGGGCCGGGTCGGAGTCCACCTCATCCTGAGTCTCCGTCCCGTGATGCGCGGGCACTGTTTCCTCTCCCCGCACGCGGGGAGAGGGAAGTGTCCCGCACGCGGGGAGAGGTAAGGGAGCGCGCCCGGTTCGCGGCTCTGTTTCCGTCTAGACCTGACCTTAGTACACCGCCGCCGATGCGGCGGGCGAACGGGCGGCGCGGGGCGCCCGTGGCGCCGCCTTCCTCGCCGTCGCGCGCCGGGCCTTGTGCCCGGCCGGGACGGGGGCTGCCGCCTGCCGGTGTTTGGCCGCAGGCGCCACGGCGTCACGCGCTTCGGTTGCCCCGGCCGGGGCGCGTTCCGCTTCTTGCATGGCCCGGACCGGCGACGCCTTCGGCAGCGGCGGTTCGGCGGCAAGCGCCAGGGCGTCATGCCCGTCGTCTGCCGGTACGGACGGCGCCTCGGCTTCCTGCAGTTCGGCCGCGGGAAGCGCGGGCGGGACGACACGCGCGGTAAACTGCTTCGACGGTGCCGGCGGGCGCGCCGCCGGCGCCGGCGCCAGGGTCCACCAGAGGGCGGTCCAGCCGAGCACGACGATCGCCACCGACAGCGCCGCCATGCCGCGGGCGAGGGTCTCGCGCTGCGCCGGCAGCAGCAGCCACAACGCCGGCTGCCGGACATGCGCATCGAGGCGCGCGATGACAGGATCGGTCACGGGTGCGGCGCGCGCATGGGCGCGCTCCGCCGCACGGCGCAGCAGGATCTGCGCGGCGGCGAGCTGCTGCCGCATGCGCCGCCTGGCCGCCTGCAGGCTCGCGCCGATGACGGTGACGGCCGCGGCCGTCACATGCCGCCGCCGCCGCAGCATGCGCAGCAG
>CAZUDR010000236.1:2368-5701 GCA_964618715.1 uncultured Undibacter sp.
TGCGGCGCGTGCGCCGCGGCGGGATTGTGTCTGTCCCATCGGTCACGCCTCCGAAAAAAATGTCCGGGCGAAGCGACCCGGCCCTGCAACGATCAACGGGTGCGTGCGGCGATTAGGGCCACCGGCGGCGGCGCCGGGCAAACGCGAACGCGCGGCGTGCTGAAAAGGTAAGGTAAAGATCGCGCGCGTTAATTTTTGCGGGGCGGATTGGCGCGGCTGACGTGGCGGTTGCGGTGTTAACCGGCGTGAACGCAACATTCTCTGCTGTCATTGCCCGCGAAGGCGGGCAATCCAGTATTCACTGCGGCGTCCGTGATTACTGGGTCCCCGCTTTCGCG
The DNA here is from genome assembly GCA_964618715.1 of uncultured Undibacter sp. GTDB lineage: Bacteria > Pseudomonadota > Alphaproteobacteria > Rhizobiales > Xanthobacteraceae > Pseudolabrys. The sequence goes on from CAZUDR010000236.1 coordinate 2,707, forward strand.
GGGACGACACCGGAGGTTGGTGTTCGCGCCGCTCACTCCGCCGTCTGCCGTTCAACGAGCCGCTGCCATTGCTGGAACGCGGACTCCGGTGCGTGCACCGGCACGGCGGCGATCTGCTCGTCCATGAAGGCCGCGAAGTCCCGGCTGTAGCTGTGCCGCACCAGCTCCCACATCGCCCGGATTCCGGGGAAGGCGGCGATCTGTTCCCGGATGGTGGTGATGTAGCCGGCGTAGGCTTCCCTGTCGATCAGCCCGACCCGGTACTGGTAGTGCTGGTTCTCGCATCCCATGAAGGTCACGCGGCACAGCAGGAAGAACTGGGCGAACTGCTGCCGGTCGAGCTGGCCGCGTCCGGATGCGCCCATCGCGTACACCTTGCTGAACGCCGGGTCGGCGATGGTGGTGATGTAGGTCATCCAGTAATCGGCATTGAGCTGCAACGCGGTGGCCTGGTTGCTTTTCGTGTTCTGCCGGACCTGGAAGCCGACAAACAGCAGCGAGGCGACGACCGCCAGCGCGCCGACGACCTGTCCGACATTCGCCCAGTCTGAAAGCGTCATGGTTCGTCCCCGTACGGTTGGGTCCCTGGACGAGGGTACATGAACAATGGCGGGGACTCACTCCGCCGGCACGATGCTCCCGGCGATCCCGGCGTGCGCCGGCATCACGGTCATCGCGCCGGTGAGCGCCACCGCGGCGCGCGACGCTAGTGCTTGCGCGCGTCGACGCGGAAGCCGGCGATGGTGGCCTCGCCCAGCGCGCGCGCGGCCTCCAGCCGGTGCAGGCCTTCGACCAGCACGAAGCGCGCGCCGTCGACGCGCACCAGGATCGGAGTCTGCTGGCCGCTCTCCAGCATGCTCCGCGCGATGTCGTCGACGCGCGCCGGATCGAGAGTCTTGCGCCGCGCGGTCGGCACATAAATCTTGTCGATGGGGAAATTCTCGCGCCTGAGCATGGCGGAACCCTAGCATATCGCCGCAATTCGCCCAGTCCGGCGTTCGATCGTGCCGTTTGCGGGAATCAGCGCCATCGACTTTGCCGGCAAAAGGGCGCACGCTCCCCGCTATTGCGGCGCCCGCACAAGGCGCCCTGGCCTCAAGCCAAATCTTCGACCGGAACCCGACCGGGTATCCGTTGCCCTCGCTCCGAACGCGGTTCGGACGAAAGGAGAACCCATGAGATTGCCCCCGATCCTGCAACCGGATTCGCGCACACGGCTCATCCAGGGCGCCATCGCCGGCGCCATCATCACCATAGTGGTCGGCTTCGGCTTCGCCGGATGGACGCTCGGCGGCACCGCGGAGAAGATGGCCGCGGACAGAACCAACGCCGCGGTGGTGGCGGCGCTGGCGCCGATCTGCGTCAACAGGTTCACGCAAGGCGCCGAATCCGCCGCCAAGCTGGTCGCGCTCAAGAAGATCGATTCCTGGAAGCAGGACATGTTCGTGGTCGAGGGCGGCTGGGCGACGTTTCCCGGCAACCAGGAGCCCAACCGCGACGTGGCGGAGGCCTGCGCCAAAATTCTCGCCGCGCAGAGCTGACGGCCAATCCGCTTCGGCGGGCTGTGATCGCGTGAGCATGGTCGCTTTGCAGGCCGGCGGACGGCTGGCCTGTTTCCGCGGCGTGCTGTTCCGTAAGGAGGCTTCATGGCTTTCAGGCCGAACTACAATCTGCAACGCGCTGACCGCAATCGTGCAGCGAAGGCGCGGAGCGAACAGAAACAGCGAAAGCGGGAAGAAAAGTCGGCGCAGCGCAGGGCCGAACGTGCAGCAGGGGCCGAAACCCCGTCCGACGATGCGAAGGCGCAATAAGCTTTCGATGGATGCTGACGAGTCCAGAAGACTCAGGAAGGGTAGCCGCGTCTACTGGCGCGGCGATGCCGCCGACGGCGGCAGTATCACCGGAACGAGCTGGGACGCCGTCACCATTGCCTGGGACAATGGCCGGGTTGCCACCGTCCATCACGGCGACATGCGCGAATTCCGGCGCAAGCCCGCGAAGCCTTCTGAAGTGTAGGTCATCGGTCCGCCCGGACGTCTGCGTCCGGCCGCTGGCAGACAAGGCCGCCGCGCGCCGGCGCGGGGACCGCAAAGGTTGAATTTCATTCGACGCGCGCGGCCGTGCCTTGCTGCGCTCTTTCATCGTCGGCGGTATCGGATGGCGCTGACGCCCGAGAGACACGATGCCCACCGCCAGCGTGGCACGCGCGCTCCCGCCATATCAGCTCGCCGGACCGGCCGGGCGGCCCGGGCCTGTGGGAGACGGCCATGCACAGGACCGTTCAGGCGAATATCGACCGGCTCGGGTTGCTGCTGGAGACGGAAACCGATCCGCAAAAACGATCGATGATCATGCGTCTTCGGGCCGAGGAGGAGGCGCGGCTGGCAGCCCGCCCGCCGAAGACGGAAGCCTGACGGGCGCTTCGCGCCCGCGGCCATGCGGACGGCGCGGCGGGACTCACTCCGCCGGCACGATGCTCTCCGCGCCGATCGTGTAGCCGGTCTCGGCGATGTCGGTCACCGCCGGCGCCACGCTCATCTCGCCGGTGACGACCACCGGATAGACGAAATCGTCCATCGCGATGCCCTGCGCGACGCGGACCAGGATCGCCTGGTTGCGCGGCGGCGGAAACTTCACGCAGGCGCCGGAGAAGGGAATGAGCAGCAGCCGCCGGTAGGGCGGGTCCTCGTTGTTGAACGGCACGGCGAAGCCGGTGATGCGCACGCGCGCGCCGTCCCAGGCGCGGACCAGGTCCGCCTGCGGCGACACGCTCACCGCCGCGCGGCCCGTCGTCTGTTTGGCCGGGAGGACTTTCGCCATCAGGTCGCGCGCCGGGGCGGCCTCCTGCTGCGAGGCGGGGATGAGCTGCTCCCAGCGGATGGAGACCGGGTCGGCGGCGCGGGCGGGGGGCGGGGAGGCGAGGGCGGCCGCAAGGGCGAGGGCCAGGACGGAATGGCGTAACGGGGCGTGCATCTGGGAATCCCTCCGGCCTCCA
>CAZUDR010000237.1:0-5698 GCA_964618715.1 uncultured Undibacter sp.
CCAAGCCGTACCAGGGCGTGCGCGTTTGCTACGCCGGCGAACGCGAGGACTGGGTGCAGGCGATGGTCAGCGCCGGCCTCGGCATGACGGTGATGCCAGAGTTCCTGCCGATCCTGCCGGGCATCGAAATACGGCTGATCATCGAGCCGGAGGTCTACCGGCAGGTCAGTCTGGTCACGGTCGCCGGCACACCAGACCGGTCGAGCATGCCGCGCGGACAGCGCAGAATTTCGACTGGAGCATGTCGGCCTCGGCGACGGGGTGAATGCCCCGTGCCAGCTTTTTTGTGCCGCCAGGGCGTCGGCTCATGACCCGGAGCACACGTCAGGCTGCAAACACTTGAGCATAGTGTCCGGCCAACACCGTCTTCGCCGCCAATACCGAGAAAAGTCGCGAACGTATGGTCGCAGCCGTGACCGGCCGCGACCATCTGCTCTTACGGCTTGATGTAGGTGTACCCCATCTGTTGCAGTCGCGACAACTCGGCCACTCCACTCGGAACGATGTCGTCCTGGAATACCTCGAACATGTCGTTTTCAAAATTGATCTTGCGACCGGTCAATGTGTTGTTGCAAACCGCAAAGCTGACATTCTGCGTTTTCAGGCTGGTGACGTCCATCTGGAGCTTCTGATTCTTGAGAGCATCCATGAGCAGGCCAACCCCGTTTCCATGCAAGACAACTTTGACCTCCAGGTTGTCTTTGCCGACTGCATTGATGTGATTCTGGATATTCCGAAGTGCAGCACGATAGGCCTTGTCGTCTTCGCCTCCGTTATAGTTGATATGGTAGACGGCTTTCTGTTTGCCGTAGCGGTCCGATGCGATGCTCTTGCCCGCAACGCCAATGGCGGCGACCAAACCCAGCAGGCAGATTGCAAGCAGTTTTTTCATGTTTCCTACCCTTTCTGTGTTGAAGCATTCGGTAGCCGGATTGCGGCCTTCTCCTTGTCGTTCGAGCAGACGGTCGTTGCCGGTGCTCGTCGCGTGATCAATCCACCGATCCTTTCGGCTTGTTCTTCAGATCACTGTCGGGCGTTACATCAAGCACGCGCGCCCGCATGATGACCTTTGCCGGTTCCGGCTTGCAGTTGGTCATGCATGGTTCGCTTTTGTTGGCGTACTGCGGCTCGGCGGCCCGATTGTCCGGAATGAAGTTCCCCTCATTGGGCAATTTGATCCTGGAAAAATTGTCCGAGGACAATTCGAACTCTGGATCGGTGACGAGGTTGTTGAGATAGAGAAGATACGCGGTGACCGCATAGACCTGGTCGTTGGTCAGGGATCTGGCATCGCCAAACGGCATTGCACGCCGAACGTAATCGAACACTGTCGAAAGGAAGGGCCAGTATGAGCCAATGGTCTTTTCCGGCCTTTCGGCCTTGAGCGTATCGTTGCCGCCGGCCAGTACGGGCCAGCGATCTCGGCCCTCGCCAAAATCGCCGTGACAACTGGCACAATGCTCGGTGTAGACGACTTCGCCCTGGCTCACCGTGCCCCTGCCTTCCGGCAGGCCGGCCCCATCAGGGCGCACGTCGATATCCCACGCCTCTATTTCGGTCCGCGTTGCGACACGGCCGAGATGGAAAATGCCGTGCCGGGGAATCGGCGCCGTGGCAGCAAGTTGAGCGGGCGCAGCGGGTCCAGTTGATGTAGACGCGCTCTCCTGCGGTGCCGCGGCGGAAGACGGTGCGGTCTTCGCGGAATCCGTCGACGCCGGGGTTCTGGAGAAAGTACGCAGATATGCGATCACATTCGCCCGATCGCTCTCCTTCGGCAACCCGGCAAACGACATCTTTGTGCCTTTGATGAAAGCACGCGGGTTGGTCAGGTAGGAATCGAGTGTTGTCTCGGTCCACGTTACGTTGTTCTGACCCGCAGCCTTCATGCCGGTCGAGAAGCTGTAGCCAGGCAGCGAGCCCGCGGTTCTGCCCAGAACGTCGTTCAGGTGTGGACCCAGCTTGTTCCTGGCGTTGGAGCCTACCGCATGACACGCAACGCAGCGCTTGAACACCATTTCTCCTTTGGCCGGATCACCATCGGCCTGAGCCGGTGTGCCAGAGGCCAGCAGAGCTGCCAGAAAGATCGCTGCTACGTCAGGATATTTCGACATTCTCGACTGTCCCGTCGGTTTTGACCTGCCACGTCTGGATACCGTTGTTGTGATAAATCGAGTTTTCCCCGCGCGCCGCGCGCAACGCCTCCTTCGTCGGCTGTACAAAACCTTCTTCGTCCATGGCGCGCGATTGAACCAGCAATTCCGAGCCGTCCCAGTCGAGATCGACGTAGAACCGGTGCAGCGCCTTGTTCAGGCTTGGACCGTCGAGGCGCGCGGTACGCCAATTGCGGCCACCATCCACCGTTACGTCGACTCGCTTGATCTTGCCGTTGCCCGACCAGGCCAAACCGGTGATCACCATGCGCCCCCGGCCGTGACGGACCGGCGCCTGGGGACTTGGGCTGGTGATGACAGACTTGACATCCATCACCCAGGTAAAGCGGCGGGCTTTCCCGTTCTCGAGCAAGTCAGTGTATTTCGAGGTTTCCTCGCGCTGTTGCCAGGGTTTGTCGCCGAGTTCGAGTCTCCGCAGCCACTTCACCCACATGTTGCCTTCCCAGCCCGGCACAACGAGACGCAACGGATAACCCTGCTCGGGACGCAACGCTTCGCCATTCATCTTGAAGGCAACCAGACAGTCATCGAGAGCCTTGTCGAGCGGGATCGAGCGCGTCATGGCCGCGGCATCGGCGCCCTCGGCCAGCAGCCATCTGGCGTTCGTCTTGATTCCGGCTTCTTCAAGGATGTGACGCAGGCTGACGCCGGTGTACATTACGCAGTGGACCATTCCGTGCGTATATTGGCATCCATTGAGCTGCGCGCCGCGCCACTCCATGCCCGTATTGGCGGCGCATTCCAGAAAATAGATTCTGTTTGTACGCGGAAAACGCTTGATGTCTTCCATGGTGAAAACCAGCGGAGTGTCAACCAGGCCGTTGACCATGAGTCGTTGCTGGGCCGGATCGACATCGGCGACGCCGCTATGATGCCGCTCGAAGCACAATCCATTCGGCGTAATAATCCCGTCGAGTTCGTGCAGCGGGGTAAAGTTGACCGACGACTTCGGATCGGCAGTAAGCCACGGCACATTGCGGCGGATAACGTTTTTCTCGTGGGGTGACGGATTGCCATACGGACGGTCATCGACACCCGTTCCAAGGACCTTGTTCCAGTCCTTGACTTCGGTGATGGCCGGATCGCCACCACCTGCGCGCGCAGCGCTGGCCAGCACGAGGCCGGCACCGGACGCCAGCGCGCCGGTCAGCAGCGTCCGTCGCGCGGGGCTTGCCGGTACGCCGGAGGTTGTATGTCCGCGCTGAGACCTCGATTTCATGCAAATGCTCCGTCGATCGCAATCACCGCCCGCGTGAACGTTCAGCCGGTCACCTTGACCGCCTGGTTCTCTGACAAATTCACAACTGGGTTCCTGGCGAGATGGGCTTCGACCACCTGCCAGATTGGCGGGCCTTTGGTATCCTGATTGACGGAGGCCCATCCCGCCACGGTGTAGTCGCGCGACGCCTCGACCGGCTTGCCTGTCCTCAGCAACGTCATCTCGGAGATGCGCGATCCGATCCTGGCGTTCGGATCGATGCGGTAACCCATGCCACCGACGCGCACCATGTCGCCGCCCTGCTGGTAGTAGGGATCCGGGTTGAACAGATTGTCGGCCACGTCCTCGAGCACGTCCTTCAGCACCTTGCCGCTCATGGCGGTTCGATAGGCCGCCGGATAGGTCATGGCGCAGCCGCTGTGCAGATCTTCCACCGTGATCGGCTGACCCGGCACCAGCGAATTGCCCCAGCGGAAACCGGGCGACAACGCAATCTCGGCGTCGTTCTCGATGATCAGTGCCTGGCAGAACAGGTCATCGAGCGTTCCGTTGAAGTTGCCACGACGGTACAGCAACGTTTCAGTGCGGCCGAGCACGCGATTGAGTTCCTTCTCATGGGGCGCGCGCAGCCTGTCTATCAGGGCAGTCATCTCCCTGTCGGCGGCGATGACGTCCGAAAAAACGGGAATCAGCCGGTAGCGGAAATCCCTGAGTTCGCCATTGGCAACGTCCAGATCGAGACGGGAGACAAACTTTCCGGTGGAGCCGGTACCGATCACCAACGTCTTGCCTACCTTCAAAGGCTCCGGCAGCGCATCGTGAGTGTGGCCGGTGAGGAGCACGTCGATACCCTCGACACGGCCAGCCAGCTTGCGATCGATGTCGAAGCCATTATGCGAAAGCAGCACCACCAGCTGGGCGCCCTCCCGGCGGGCCGCGGCTATATTCTTGACGAGTGCGTCCTCCCGGATGCCGAAGCTCCAGTTCGGAAACATCCAGCGCGGATTGGCGATTGGCGTGTAGGGAAATGCCTGCCCGATGACGGCGACCTTGACCCCGCCGCGCTCGTAGGTGGCATGCGGCTTGAAGTCTTCCGCCGGTTCGTCCCATTCAGTGTCGAAGATGTTGCCGGCAAGGAAGGGGTACGGCAGAGTCGTAATGATCTCCTTCACCCGTTCGGTGCCGTAGGTGAATTCCCAATGGCCGGTCATTGCGTCCGGCTTGAGCGCGTTCATGGCCTCGACCATATCGGCGCCCCTGGTGGCATTTGCGGTGTAGCTGCCCTGCCACGTATCCCCGCCGTCCAGAAGCAGAACGTTGTCGTCGCCGCGCTCGGCACGGACGCGCTTGATAATGGTAGCGATACGATCAAGGCCGCCCATTTTTCCATAGGCTTTCGCCAGCGCGGCGAAATCGACGGAGGTCAGCGCGTAGGCAGCACGGCTGCCCGGCTTGATGCCGTATTTCTGCAGGAAGTCGACGCCGGTGATGTGCGGCGGCAGACCGGTGACCTCACCGACGCCGATATTTATTGATGGCTCGCGGAAATAGACTGGCTTGAGCTGCGCATGCAGGTCGGTGATGTGGAGCAACGTAAAATTGCCGAATGTTTCGGCGTTGAGCAGATCGTCTTCACTGAGTCGCTGCTGGGCTGCTGCACGACTCCACCGTCCGGCCATGCCGGTTCCCGTGATCGCCCCCAGCGCCACCGATGCAGTGAGAAAATCGCGCCGTGAGAACATCGTCTGCCAAGCCTTTCCCGATCGCCGCGCCGGTCCGGCGCGGCAGCATTGCCTTGCCTTCAAGAATGTCGTGCCGGCGAGGACCTACCCGCCACTGGAGCAGTCGTCGGGCATTACTGACGGACGGCCGGCGTCTCCACAGACAGGCCGGTGCCACGCCATGTCACGTAGACCTCCAGGGCCATCAGCTCGTCGGAGAACGCGGCAGGAAATTCGGCGCGCGTATCCCGGATGCAACCACGGAAGCGATTGTGCAGCGACACCATGTTGGCTTGTTTAAGTCGGTAGGTTGGGAACCCGTTTACGTTCCCCTGGCTCAGGTGATCCGCGCGAATATACTTGCCGTTGTTCAGCTCATGACATGAAGCGCAGGACAGATTTAGCTGGCCGGTGCGGGTGTAGTAGAGTTGCTTTCCCGTGTTCCACCATTTCTGCATTTCGCCTTTGGAGAGATCCACCTGCATTGGAGCGCCAAGCGACTGATGCTTGATATATGTGGTGAGCGCTTTTTGATCGGCATGATCAAACTTGTAGGGCTCGGCCTCCATCTTGGCGACCCGGCACTT
>CAZUDR010000238.1:0-1693 GCA_964618715.1 uncultured Undibacter sp.
TTTCTGGTTACGCGCGACGAATTCGGCGTGCCCGACGCGCAGGAACTGACGACCTTCGTCAATGGCGAGAAACGCCAGTCCGCGCCCCTGCGCGACCTGATCTTCGACGTGCCGACCATCATCGAGGCGATCAGCGCCTTCGTCCCGCTCGACCCCGGCGACCTGATCGCCACCGGCACGCCGGCCGGCGTCGGCATCGGCTTCAAGCCGCCGCGCTATCTCAAGGCCGGTGACGAGGTACGCATTGCCGTCACCGGCATCGGCGAACTGGTGAATCCGGTGACCTGACCTCCGCTCATTCCCGCGCAAGCGGGGATCCGGGGCGGCAATCTTCAGGCATCGGTTTTTGGCCCCGGGTCCCCGCTTGCGCGGGGACGGGCGGATCATTGCGGAGTCCGCGCAAGGCCATGATAAGCCGAGCCTTTCGGCCAACCTGCCACGACGTGAAAATGGCCGCCCGGCGCGCCAAAGGGATTGCGCCGCTTCGGTCGCCTGTGGCACCACAGACCGGATTTTCCAAAACCAGACCAAGCCGCCAAGGCAGGAGGAACAGGTCAATGGCCGCCCAACCGTGGAAATCGGACGACTGGTTCGTCAGCGAATGGGACTTCGCGCCCGAGGTCACCAGGGACTTCAAGTTCGCCAAGCAGATCAAGGTGCACGACGTCACCCTGCGCGACGGCGAGCAGCAGACCGGCATCATCTTCTCCAAGGACGACAAGATCCGCATCGCCGAGGGCCTGGCGGAAGCCGGCGTCCACCGCATCGAGGCGGGCATGCCGATCGTGTCGCCGTCGGACAACGACGCGATCAAGGAGATCGTCAAGCGCAATCTCGGTCCGCAGATTTTCTCCTTCGCCCGCTGCATGAAGGAAGACGTCCAGCGTTCCATCGACACCGGTGTCTCCGGCGTGGTGATGGAGATCCCCTCGTCCAAGCACATGGTCGACATCGCCTATCGCTGGCCGATGGAGAAGGCGGTGGAGACCTCGATCGAGGCGACCAAATTCGCCCACGACAACGGCCTCGAAGTGGTGTTCTTCCCGATCGACTTCTCGCCCACCAGATGTGCAGCGTGGAGATATGGCCGTGCCGAATCGACTTCTCGCGCGCCGAGCTGAAATGGGCGCTCGACCTGATCGAGCGTGTCGGCAAGGAAGGCCATATGGACGCGCTGGCGCTGGTCGACACCTTCGGCGTCGTCTCGCCGCACGCCATGCAGTATTTCGTGCGCTCGGTGCAGTCGCGCATCAAGAAGCGGCTGGAGGCGCATTTCCACCAGGACTTCGGCATGGGCGTGGCCAACACCGTGATGGCGCTGGCCGAGGGCGTCGAGGTGTTCCACTCCACCGTGCTCGGCATCGGCGAGCGCTCGGGCAACACGCCGATGGAAGAGACCGTGATGGCGCTCAAGTGCCTCTACGGCGTCGACATCGGCATCGACACCACCAAGCTCACCAAGCTCGCCCGCCTGGTGCAGGAGAAGAGCGGCGTGGCCGTGCCCTCCAACAAGCCGATCGTCGGCGAGGCGCTCTACCAGATCGAGTCCGGCATCATCGCCTCCTGGTACAAGAACTGCGGCGACAAGTTCGCCACCGAGCTGTTCCCGATGCGATGGGACGCGGTCGGCCAGCCGGCCGCCAAGGTGGTGATGGGCAAGGGCTCGGGCATCGACTCGATCCACATGTGGCTG
>CAZUDR010000238.1:1703-5695 GCA_964618715.1 uncultured Undibacter sp.
CCCCGAGCCCCCCGGGGCTGCAGAAGGCGGGCATCCAGGCCTCCGACGAGGACGCGATGAAGATCCTGCAGGCGGTCAAGGCGCATTCGCTGAAGAGCAAGAAGCTGCTGACCGAGGCCGAGTTCAGGCAGGTCGCCGACAGCGTGCTCAAGCAGACGGCGGCGTAGCGCGGGCACGGCGCAGCATAGACCCGCAAATATGCAAGAAACAAAAAGGCCCCGGGCCGTGCCCGGGGCCTTTCTTCATGGCAGTCCGCCATCACCCGCCCAGCGCGATCGCGATGCCGATGAGCACGGCGCCGATCGCGACCATGCAAACTCCCGTCAACCAGGGACGCAGCCCGGTCAGCCTGGCATAGGAATAGCCGCACAGGAACAGCATGACGATGCCGACGCCGTTGGAGATGCGCAGCGCCAGCTGCACGTCGCCGACGAGCAGGAAGGGAACGACGAGCGGGATGGTGGCGCCGAAGACCAGCAGGCAGACGCCGAGCGCCCCGAACCAGTCGTCCTTGTCGAAACGCGGGCGCGCGGGCGCGCCAGGAAGGTCGTGCAGCTTGCGCTGCATCGCTTCCAGACTCTCGGGCGACAGCACCGCGGTCAGCCAGTCCGGCAAGAGGTCGGCGATTGCCTGTCTGCCCGTTTCGGGGTCGCGCGCCTGCCGGACGGCCTGAAAGGTGAGCAGGGCGCGCCCGCGTTCCTCGAGGCAGCCCATCAGGTAAAAGCCGCCGTCGATGATTCCCCAGGCGAGATTGCAGCCGAGCGCGGCCACGATCATGGTCGCCACTTCGGCGCGGCCCGCGGTATAGACGCTGATGGTGCTCGTGATGGTGAGCACCATGATGATCCCGAACAGGATTTCGGTGATCCGGTCGATCGGGTCGAGGAAACGGGTCAATGTCGGCGCCGCCTGGTCCGCCATCGCATTGCCGCGGCCTGATGCGCAGCAGCGGTGCTGGTTACCGGGCACCGCCGCCACGGTCAAGGCGCGTTCGTTCGGACCAGACTGCTGCTGACGCGGGTTGACCGGTCACGCCCTGAACGGAACGACCTTCTGCCGCTGCTCGCCAAGACCGGTGATGCCGAGGGTGACGACGTCGCCGGCCTTCAGATATTTCGGCTCCGGCTTCATGCCGAGCGCGACGCCCGCCGGCGTGCCGGTGACGATGACATCGCCCGGCTCCAGCACGAAGAACTGCGAGCAGTACCAGACGATGTGTCGGCAGTCGAAGATCATGTTGCGGGTCGAGCCGCGCTGGCGCTTCTCGCCGTTGACGTCGAGCCACATGTCGAGCGACTGCGGGTCGCGCACCTCGTCCCGGGTGACCAGCCAGGGGCCGAGCGGCCCGAAGGTTTCCGAGCTCTTGCCCTTGGACCACTGGCCGTTGCGCTCGAGCTGGAAGGCGCGCTCGGACACGTCGTTGGCCACACAATAGCCGGCAATGGCGTCGTTCGCCTTCTCGCGGGCGAGGTAGCGCGCGCGCTTGCCGATGACGATGCCGAGCTCGACCTCCCAGTCGAGCTTCAGGCCATCCTTCGGCATCATGGTGTCGTCGTTCGGGCCGCAGATGCAACTCGGCGCCTTCTCGAAAATCACCGGCTCCTTCGGGACCGGATTGCCGCCCTCGGCGGCGTGGTCGGAAAAGTTGAGCCCGATGGCGATGAAGTGGCGCGCATTGCCGATGCACGGGCCGAGGCGCGGCCGGCCCGACACGGGCTTGAGCCGCTTGACGTTCGCCTTGCGGATTTTCGCGAGTCCGCCTGATTTCAGCATCTCGCCGTCGATGTCCTTCACGATGCGCGACAGGTCGCGGATCCTGCCGTCGGCGTCGATGATGCCGGGCTTCTCGCGGCCGGGCGCGCCGTAGCGGACGAGCTTCATTCGTTGTCTCTCCTCGAATGTGTTGTTGTTCCGGGATTGCGGATGGTTGGCATCGGAGTAAAGGCCGTTCTCCGGTTCCTGCTGCGCGGGAACCGGATGCGGTGCGTGGCGGCCTGCCTACATCTTGAACGGCACAATCTTCTGGCGCTGCTGTCCCAGGCCGTCGATCCCCATCTCCACGACGTCGCCGGCTTTCAGATAGACCTGCGTCGGCTTCATGCCGTAGCAGACGCCCGGGGGCGTGCCGGTGGCGATCACGTCGCCAGGCTCGAGCACGAACAGCTGCGAGCAGTACCAGACCAGGTGCGCCACATCGAACACCATGGTGGCGGTCGAGCCGTTCTGGCGCATCTCGCCGTTCACGCGTGTCCACATGGAAAGCTTTTGCGGGTCCCTGATCTCGTCTTTGGTGACCAGCCACGGGCCCAGCGGCCCGAAGGTCTCGCAGCCCTTGCCCTTGCAGATCGTCTGCCCGTGCTCCAGCTGGAATGCGCGCTCTGAAACGTCATTGGAGATGCAATAACCCGCGACCGCGTCCAGCGCCTTTTCCTTGCCGAGATAGCGCGCGCGCCTGCCGATGACGACACCGAGCTCGCATTCGTAGTCGAGCTTGGTGGATCCCTTCGGAATCATGGTGTTGTCGTTCGGTCCGCAAATGCAGGTCGGCATCTTGTTGAAGATCACAGGCTCGTCCGGCACCGGCACACCGGACTCGGCGGCATGGTCGGCGTAATTAAGCCCGATGGCGATGAAGTTGCGGACATTTCCGACGCAGGCGCCGAGACGCGGTTTGCCTGGCACCGGCTTCAGCCGCTTGATGTTCGCCTTCCTGATTTTCGCGAGGCCGCCGGACTTCAGCGTCTCGCCGTCGATGTCCTTCACGATGCGCGACAGGTCGCGGATCTTGCCGTCGGCGTCGATGATGCCGGGCTTTTCGCGGCCGGGCGCGCCGTAGCGGACGAGCTTCATTCGTTGTCTCCCGTGAGATTTTTCTGTGCTTGACAGGGTTAATGGAAGGCCGACGCGGATATTGCGATGGCGGCGGAGGCGGGGCAAGGGGCGTGGTTTGCGTCAGCCCACGTGGTTTGCCGGCTGCTGTCGGGGGTCCGCCCGGCTGTGCCGCCGGATCGCCACCCGCCGTCTTGGTAAACGCCGGCTAACGGCATTCGCGATGTTTCGATGGTCCGTTTTACGGTGGCGTAAGCCGAACCGTCTAAACATTTACACGAAGCAAGCCGTGATCAGGGAGGTGATCATGGATGAACGACGCAATAACACGCGCTACCGCGTGTTCAAGTTCGGCAGCATCGGCTTCAATCGCGCCGGCGGCATCGACTGCCGCGTGCGCAATCTCTCGTGTTCCGGCGCCTGCCTGGAGGTGGCGAGCCAGGTCGGCATTCCCGACGATTTCGTGCTGATGATCCGGAACGATCATCTCAAGCAGCCCTGCCATGTGGTCTGGCGTGACGCCAACCGCATGGGCGTCGAATTCCTCGCGGCCTGAAGCGTCAGAACGCGCCGTTGAAGGTGCCGCCGTCGATCAGCAGGTTTTGGCCGGTGATGTAACCGGCGTGGGCGGAGCACAGGAAGGCGCAGGTCTGGCCGAACTCGTCCGGCTGGCCGAAACGCCTGGCCGGAATCGACGCCACGCGCGCGGCCGAAACCTCGGCAACGCTCTTGCCCTGCTTCTCCGCACCGGTGGTCAGTGTGCTACGCAGCCGGTCGGTGTCGAAGGCGCCCGGCAGCAGGTGGTTGATGGTGACATTGTCGGCCGCCACCGTCCGCGCGACTCCGGCAAGAAAGGCCGTCAGCCCGGCTCGCGCGCCCGAGGAGAGGTCGAGACCGGCGAGCGGCATCTTCACCGAGCCCGAGGTGATGTTGACGATGCGGCCGAACTTCTTCTCGCGCATCGGATCGATCACCTTCTGGATCAGCTCGATGCCGACGATCATGTTGGCGATCACCCCGTCGATCATCTGCTGACGGGTGAGCTCGCGGAAGTCGCGCATCGGTGGCCCGGCATTGTTGTTGATCAGGATATCGGGCTGCGGGCAGGCGGCGAGCAGCGCCTTTTGCCCTTCCGGCGTGGCGACATCGGCAACCACCGGGAT
>CAZUDR010000239.1:0-619 GCA_964618715.1 uncultured Undibacter sp.
CGTCCTTCTTGTCCCACAGCGACAGCGCCTTCAGCACCTGTTCAATGTGAGCGGGATCGGCCGTCTTGCCGAACAGGCCGCGGCTGAAGCTGACCGCATTCCAGACGGATTCGAAAGCATCAGTATGCAATTCCTGCGGCACAAGTCCGATCAGGGTACGCGCCGCACGGTAGTTCCTGACGTTGTCGTTGCCGTCGACGGTGACGGTGCCGGCGCTGGCGTTGACGATACCGCAGATGATGCCGATCAGCGTCGTCTTGCCGGCGCCATTGGGGCCGAGCAGCGCGAAGATCTCGCCGCGCCGGATTTCGAGACTGATGCCATTGAGCGCCCGAAACCCGGAGGCGTAGGTCTTCGACACGTCGTTGATGGATATGATCGGCTGCATGGGCGCCCGGCGGGAATCGGCAACGCGGCTCATATAGGCCGGTCGCAACAGGGCCGCCAGTTCCGGATGGCAGATGGAGGAAAAATGTCCGACTTTAGTCCAGTGACGCCAGGCTGCTCAGGTCGCCCAGCGTCTTTGCCGGCGGAAAATCCAGGTACTCGTCGGGTGCCTTCGCGCGATTGACCCAGACGCCGCGGAAGCCGTTCGTCACCGCGGCCATTACGTCCCATC
>CAZUDR010000239.1:629-5630 GCA_964618715.1 uncultured Undibacter sp.
ACCGGTAGTGGTCGGTCACCAGCCGGTAGACCTCCGGCCGCGGCTTGAACATTTTCAGCACGTCGACCGACAGGACCGCGTCGAGATCGCCGCCAATGCCGGCCGCCTCGACCGCACCCTTGAGCATTTTTGGTGACCCGTTGGAAAGGATTCCGGTCTTGTGACCCTTGTCCTTCAGCGCGCGCAGGGCCGCCCGGGCGTCGGGGAAGGCATCGAGCTGGAAATAGGCGTCGAGCAGCTTTTGCCTGAGCGCCTTCGGCACCGAGGGGACGCGCGCCAGCGCGAAATCAAGCGCCCGCTCTGTCAGCGTCCAGAACTCGGCATAGTGTCCCGCCAGCGTCAGCGTCCAGGTGTATTCGAGTTGCTTGGTGCGCCAGATCTCCGACATGCGGTCGGCATCGGCACCCGCCTCGTCACGAAAACGCGCCATGGCCGCATGGACGTCGAACAGTGTGCCATAGGCGTCAAAAACGAAGATGGACGGCATGAGTTCCTCCCGCTAGGGCTATGCTTCTAGCGCATGATGCGGAAACCTGGGAACCGGTTTTCGGGGCCGGTCGTGCGCGGCTAGTATCACAACCGGGTGTGCCGGGAGAACGTGAATGGCGCAAGCAGCCTGGTCCCAGACCTGGACTTTTTTTGATGGTCAATGGCACGAAGGCAACGTGCCATTGTGGGGGGTGCGCACGCACGCCATCTGGCTCGGCTCGTCGGTGTTCGACGGCGCCCGGGTATTCGAGGGCGTGGCGCCCGACATCGATCTGCACTGCGCGCGCGTCAATGCCTCTGCCAGGACGATGTATCTGAAGCCGACCGTTTCGGTCGAGGAGTGGATCGGGTTCGTCCGCGAAGGCATGGCAAAATTCTCTCCGGAGACGCCGCTTTATGTGCGGCCAATGTACTGGGCCGAGCGGGCCGGTGCGCAGGCGTTGCCGCCTGATCCGGAGTCGACGCGCTTTGCGCTGTCGCTTTACGAGACACCGATGCGCAAGCCGGACGGCTTCTCGGTGACGTTGTCTCCGTTTCGCCGGCCGACACCGGAAACCGCGCCGGTCGATGCCAAGGCAGGGTGCCTTTATCCCAACAACGCGCGGGCCATGCTGGAGGCCAGGTCGCGGGGCTTCGACAACTGCCTGGTGCGGGACGCCAACGGCAATATCGCCGAGCTGGCGAATTCCAACGTGTTCCTCGGAAAGGACGGGACGGTCTTCACGCCGATCCCGAACGGCACGTTCCTTGCGGGCATCACCCGCAAGCGCACGATCGCGCTGCTGCGGGATGCCGGAATTCCCGTGGTCGAGACGGTGTTGCGCTACGAGGATTTCGAGTCGGCCGACGAGATATTCGCCACCGGCAATGCCTCCAAGGTGCAGCCAATCACGCGCATCGGCGAACGCTCCCTCCAGCCGGGGCCGCTATACCGCAGGGCACGGGAGCTGTACTGGGCTTTCGCTCACTCGTGATGTGGACGGGCAGGTTGGCGGGCCGCGTCGGGACGGCACGTGCCGCCGCCAGCGCGGCCTGGGCGGAGGTCAGATCGTCCTATGCCTTCCTCGGCGCCATCAGCGCATTGATCAGATCGACCGGCACCGGGAAGACGATGGTCGAGTTCTTCTCGCCGGCGATGTCCTGCAGCGTCGAAAGGTAGCGCAGCTGCATCGATTCCGAGTGTTTGGACAGCATTTCGCCGGCCTGCACCAGTTTCTCCGCCGCCTGTTGTTCTGCTTCGGCGCCGATGATGCGGGCGCGGCGGTACCGCTCGGCCTCCGCCTGGCGGGCGATAGCGCGGATCATGCTTTCGTCGATGTCGACGTGTTTGATCTCGACATTGGCAACCTTGATGCCCCAGGCGTCGGTTTGTTCGTCGAGAATCTGCTGGATATCGTGGTTGAGCTTGTCGCGTTCCGACAGCATCTCGTCGAGTTCATGCTTGCCGAGCACGGAGCGCAATGTGGTCTGCGCCAGCTGGCTTGTTGCGGCGAAGAAATTCTCGACCTTGATCACCGCCTTGTCAGGATCAACCACGCGGAAATAGACCACGGCATTCACTTTCACCGACACGTTGTCGCGCGAGATCACATCCTGGCTGGGTACGTCATGGACGATTGTGCGCAAGTCGACGCGCACCATCTGCTGGATAAGGGGAATCAGGATGATCAGACCGGGTCCCTTGACGCCTGTGAAGCGGCCGAGAGTGAAGACCACGGCGCGCTCGTACTCGCGCATCACCTTGATGGCCGTGTAGAAGAACAGGATTACAAGGACTGCAATCACTACGTACCAAACGGCCTCGAACGATAGTTCGGTCATTGTGTGGTCCCCCTATGATTGTGACGGACCGGCAGGGGCCGGTTCGATGAACAGCGTGAGTTCACGGCGCTCGATGACGCGCACGAACTGGCCCGGGGTCAGTGCGGCGCTTGAGCGGGCGTGCCAGCGCTCGCCGTGCACCTGTATATCGCCTTCCCCGCCATCCCAGCTCACCACCTTGCCCGTGCTGCCGATCAATGCGGGGTCGCCAACTGCGACGCTGCGCCGATGCGACCGCCAGATCAGGATGATCGCAATCACGAACAGACCGACTGTGAGGGCGCTCGTCGACGCAATGACCTTCCAGGAAAGCTGGAATCCCGGCACGCTGCCGTCGAACAGAAACAGCGAGCCGATGATGAATGCGACGATACCGCCGAGGCCGACAATGCCGAAGGATGGCATGAAGGCCTCCGCCGTCATCAGTGCCACGCCGAGCAGCAGCAGGCCGACGCCGGCGTAATTGATCGGCAGCAGGTTCAGAGCGTAAAGGGCCACCAGCAGTGAAATGCCGCCGATCACGCCGGGCACGACCGCGCCCGGACTCCAGAATTCGAACAGCAGGCCGTAGATCCCGGCGAGCAGCAGGATGTAGGCGATGTTGGGATTGGTGATCGTGGCCAGCAGTTTCGTGCGCCAGTCCGGTTCGAAGGTCTCAATGGTCAGATCGCGGGTCTGCAGGGTGACATCGCGAGTGTCGATCTGCACGGTGCGTCCGTCCGCCTTTCGCAGAAGATCGGTCACGTCGTCGGCGAGCAGGTCGACGACTTTCTGGTCCCTGGCCTCCTGGGCGGTCAGCGTCGCCGCCTCGCGCACCGCCTTTTCCGCCCATTCCACGTTGCGTTTGCGAAGCTGCGCCAGACTGCGGATATAGGCGACGGCATCGTTGACGGCCTTGGCCTCCGAGGCGTTGGACGGAGCCTTGCCGTCCTTCTTCTCGTTCTTCTCGTCCTCGTCCTTCTTCCCGCCGGGGAGAAGGCCACCGCCGCCCAGCTGCACCGGCGTCGCCGCGCCGAGATGGGTGCTCGGCGCCATGGCGGCGACGTGACTGGCATAGGTGATGTAGGTGCCGGCGCTGGCCGCCCGCGCACCGTTCGGGCTGACATAGGTGATGACCGGAACCGGCGACTTGAGAATGTCGCCAATGATGTCGCGCATCGAAGAGGACAGGCCACCGGGCGTATCAAGCTGCAGCACGACCACCTTGGCGTTTCGCCGCCCGGCTTGCTGCAAACCGTTGCGGATATAGTCCGTGGTCGCCGGACCGATCGCGCCGTCCACCGTCAGGACAAGGGCGACGCCGGGCTGGGTGGCGTTCTGTGCCGGGACGGGCGTGGTGGCGTCCTGTGCCGGAACCGGAGCGGCCACGAGCACCAGCAATGCCGCGGTCACGAATGCGAAAGTGAGCTTTGCCATGCTGCTTCGCTCAACGAATGCCCATCGCAATTGATCCTGCCATAGCCGCCGCGTCGGCGGAACTGGAGCCTATGCGCACAGGGCAGCGATCGCGATGCGGAAAAAATGCGGGAAATGGAGGGGTCGGTTGGTACCATTCCGGATTTGATGTGTTAGATATAAACGATCCGGAGGTTTTGGGCCCCAAAAGGGTAGGCCCGAAGCGATATGGCTGTGTAACCTCGGGTCAGGGCTCTTCTTGGCGAGGGCCCGTTGGGAAGTCCGGCCGCCCACCATCGACCGCCCCTGTGGCGGCAGGCCGGCGATCACAATGGCGCGTTTTTGAACGGCGACGCTGCGCTGCGTCGTCGCGTCATTTGTTCCTCAAACCAGCAAAGGATCATGCCCATGAAGCTGAACTCCGAACTGGTCGAGCGCACGCTGAATCAGTTTGATGCCCAGGCGATCCCGGACAACCATCCGGTGGTGCCGCAACTCAATTCGCTGTTCGGCGACCATACGTTCTTCCTCAACGCACAGGGTCTGAGCATCGTGGAGCCGACCGGCGTCGGCGACTCGGGCGGACAGCAGGCGCAGGTGATCAAGATTGCCGGCTGGCAGGACGATGACCGCACCAGTCTGGTGCCGCATGAGCCCGAGCCTATGGACGTTGTGATCATGCTCGACGCCAGGGAAGGCAACGGCGCCGCGTAGGCGCCCCGCGGACACGTTATTCTCGATGCCGGGATCGGTCACGGCGCGGGCGACATGCTCGCGGCGCGCGGACGTCTTTCCATCCGCAGCACCCGCAAACGAAAGGCGGCGGTAGCATCTACCGCCGCCATCCCGGTGATGCCACCGTGGCCGCAGGCGTGACGCGGCCGGTCCTATTTGGCCGCCGCCGTGAAAACCTCCTCGACGTAGTCCCAGTTCACCAGGTGGTCGAGGAAAGCCTTGAGATAGTCGGGCCGCCGGTTGCGGTAATCGATGTAATACGAGTGCTCCCAGACGTCGCAGCCAAGAATCGGCGTGCCGCCGTGAACCAGCGGGTTCTCGCCGTTCGGCGTCTTGGTGATCGCAAGCTTTCCGTCCTTCACAGCGATCCAGCACCAGCCGGAGCCGAACTGGGTGACGCCGGCCTGGATGAAGTCTTCCTTGGCTTTGGCCAGGCCGCCCAGATCCTTGTCGATCGCCGCCTGCAATTTGCCCGGCAGCTTCTCGCCGCCGCCGTTCGGTTTCATCCATTTCCAGAAAAGGGTGTGGTTGTAGTGCTGGCCGGCATTGTTGAAGAGGCCA
>CAZUDR010000240.1:0-5598 GCA_964618715.1 uncultured Undibacter sp.
ATGGGCATCCTGCAGCAATTGCAGATAGCCGTCGAACTCCCCTCGCGTCACCAGCATGGAGCCGAAACGCTGGATCGGCATGTTGGCGAGCACGAACAGATTGTTGAACACGATGCCGTACTGCTGGCCGAGCACGCGCTTGTAGTCGGCCTCAAGGGGCGCTTGCGGAGGCGGCAATGACGGCCCCTGCGGGTTATAGACGAGGTTCAGCCGGAGCCGCGGATCACGACCGTAGCCGACGGCATTCAACGTCTTCAGCCCGCGGATCGAGCCGCCGAACACGCCCTTGCCGCGCTGGCGCTCGACATTGTCCTGTAGATAGCAGGGCATCGAGGCGACCACCTCGACCTCATGGGAGGCGAGAAAGTCCGCCAGGTCTTCCTGGCCGGGCTGCTCGAGAATGGTGAGGTTGCAGCGGTCCATCACCCTGACGCCGAGCCGGCGCGCAGTCACGACCATCCGCCTGAAGTGCGCATTCAGTTCGGGTGCGCCACCGGTGATGTCGAGCGTGGTGATGCGGTGACGCTCGGCGAAGGCGAGCACGATGTCAGCAGTTTCGCCGGACATTTCCTCGGTGCGGTTGGGGCCGGCATTGACGTGGCAATGAAAACAGGTCTGGTTGCAGCGGTATCCGACATTGACCTGCAACGTCTCGAGCCTGCCGCGAGTCAGCGCGGGGAACCGGATATTGTCGAGCAGCGGCAGCGTGTCGCGCATCGCGGACATTCCGTGGATTGATCGGCCGGAATGTGCCACGCCGCCTATGCCGCGTCATCCTGAACGCAGCCAATTGGGGACAAATCGGCGTGAGATCAATGTGAAGATCGTTTGGCGGCCCACGATCTGGACCTACGGTACGCACTGATCAACGAGTCAACGCAGTGGCCACTGCCGGTTCCAGTTCGATGCGGCCATAGCCGGGCAGCTTGAGTGCGGGATGGCGGAGATCGAGGCCGGCCACCAGGCCGAGCAGACCCAGTTCGACGCCCTCGACCCAGCCGACCTTGAGCGCCGCCAGGCCGTTGAGGTTGAGCTCGACGCCGGTGCCGCTGTCGGTCAGCCCGGCATAGACTCCCTCGCGATAGTCGCGGCCGACCGCGTTGGCGGGCAGGGCAATGCCCAGTTCCGGCACCGCGCGCAGCACGGTGGCAACGAAACTGTTGCTGTTCGGACCCGGCCAGACCCGGTAGTCGCCGTGCCGGGCATAGGCATAGGATTTGACGGCGGCCTCGATTTTCGGGATGAGCCTCTCGGCCTGCATGCCCGACACGTCGGCAATGGCGGCCGGCCGGTTGCCGTACCAGAGACCGTCGGGCGCGCGGTGATTGAGGCGCACCGGATTGCCCCAGCCGACAACGTCATAGCGCGTCCACCGCATCTCGCCGGCGCGCTTGAGCACGATCCAGCTGTGCACCGAAAAGACGCCCTTCCACGACCCGGCCTGGCCGGCGAACACGATCACGCGCGCCGGTTCGTACTCTGCCGCTGCCGGCAGCATTCCGGCGCTCGACCAGTCGGCCTGGTGCCAGGAGCGCGGCGCGTCGCTCGCGACAAAATGAACGGTGCGGACACCGATCGGAACCAGAAACAGGGCCAGGATTGCAATGAAAAGACGGCGGCGGGTCAGCATGGCAGGGCCACAATTGAACGCATTCAAGGCATCAGCGTGGCGAGCCCGGCGCCGGCTGGCAAGTGGTCAGTCGACCTGGTTGTCGCTGACACGCAATTTCGGATAGCGCCCGGCGCCCGCCAGCGCGAGATCGCCGGTGACCGCCTTGCGGCGTTCCATGCCGACGATGGCACCGCGTCTGGCGCCGGCGATCATGTTGCTGGCGATCACCGCCGCGCCGGCGCCTGCCGACACCGAGACGCCGATGCCGATGCCGCTGTCGCGCACCACGTTGCCGGTGACAGTCACGTCACGCAGGTATTTGCCGGCGCCGACCTTGATGCCGACGCCCGGCGCGTTCTCGACGACGTTGCCGGTCACCGCGGCGTCGGCTTCGACGACGATGCCGATGCCGGCGGAACTGCCTTGCGGCGCCGTCGCGGTCATGTCGCGGATCAGGTTGCCCTGCACGACAGCGAGCCGGCCGCCGTCGTTGAAATTGGTGGTGACCACGCCGATCTCCGCGCGCTGCACCGTATTGCTGGCGATCACCGCCCCCTCGAAATCGAATTCGGCGTAGAGCGCGACCTCGCCGAGGTTGCTGCAATTGTTGCCGATGATCTGGATGCTGGATGCGCCGTTGCCGCGGATGGCCGAGAATACGGCCTTGTCGATGTGATTGCCGCGCACGATCACATTGGCCGCACGGTAGATGTTGATGGCATTGCCGTTCTGGCCGCTGCCGCCCGCGCGGGCGGCGGTGTCCTCGATGCGGTTGTCGGCAATGATGCTGCCGTCGCGCCGTTTCTCGCTCTGCCAGACGCGGATGCCGCCATTGCCGGAACCGCGGATGACATTGCCGGTGATGACCATGCCGCGGCTGTCATTGCAGAACAGCGCATTGTTGGCGGCGTCTGAAATCGATGTCAGCGTCACCGCGCCGTCGCACTGCGCCAGGGAGATGCCGTCGCCGCCGGCGCGCAGCACGGTGCAGTCGGTGACGCGCAGCGCGCGCACGTCGGAGAGATGGACAAGACCATGCCGTGCCGGCAGCGGCTTGCCGCCGCCATCGAGCACCAGTCCGGAAATCGTGATCGCTTCGGCGTGCCCGGCGGAAAGCAGCGACCGACCACCCGTCAGCACCAGACGGGTCTGCTCGCGCACGCCAAAAAGCTGGGTGCCGGCCGGCAGCTTGAGGTCTCCGGCCTTGTAGACGCCGGGCGGCAGCCACAGCGGTGTGCGCGTCCGCGCCGCCTCGTCGATGGCGCGCTGCAGACGCGCACTCTGGTCGTCTGGCGCACCGGGGCGAACGCCGAAATGCGTGACGTCGCGGCCGGGCGCGGACGGCGTTGCGGCGACCGCGGGCGTCGCCATCACGGCAGCGCCGGACATTGAGCCGAGCAGGACGCGGCGGCGGTTAAGCGGCATGACGGCGGGAGTATGCCGGACCGAGGTTAATGGCGTGCTGCCGCGACCATCTGGATCAGCAGGTGTTCCCCGGCGCGGACGAGATCATCAACGGTTAACTGGCGGCGATTGGCGCCGCGCGGCCGGGCAAAACGACGCACCGGCGGGACATGGACAAAGGCGGCGAGGCGCGGTCCGCCATGCCCGGCAACGGCTTCCGCCGCGCGCCAGGCAATGTAATTGCACAGATAGCGTCCGGCATCCTGAGACAGCGTTACCGGTTTGTGTACGGACCGCGTCGCCGCCAGCAGACGGCGCGTCGGGGCCGGCATGGCGAGGTCGCGTGGCGCGCCGGGGGCGATGGCGTGTCGCTGCGGCGCGAGGCTGGTGACGTCGGGAATGATGGTCAGCGCATTGCGTGCACGCTGCTCGATGCGAATGTGCCTTGCCCGCACCGCCAGTCCGAACATGAGCAGGGCATCGGGCTTGTGCCGCGCGAACAGCTCTGGCAGGTCGCGATCGACCGCGGCGTAGCTGGTCGGAAACACGTGCGCCACGATTGTTGCGTCCGCCAGCATCGGCCGGCGCAGCCGCGCCAGCCTGCGCACCAGCGGCGTCGTCGGATTGTACGGCGCGCCGGGGAACGGCCCGAAGCCGGTGACGAGGATGGCGGTCATCTAGATGCCGAGCAAAGCGGCAATTTCCTCGACCGCCAGCGTCGGTGCGAGCTTGCCGGCGGCGACCGCGGCTTCGGCCTGCTTCAGCTTCGTGCGTACCGCCGGATCGCTGCGCAGCCGCGCCGTCATCCGCTCCTCCAGCATGGTCCACATCCATTTGACCTGCTGCGCGCGCCGGCGTTCGTCGTGCTCGCCGGAGGCCATGGTCTTGTCCCTGTGCCGGAGCACTTCGGCCCACAGCTCCGCGATCCCCTGGCCGGTCAGCGCCGAACAGGTGAGCACCGGCGGCGACCAGGTCTCGGACTGCGGCTTCAGGATATTGAGCGCGGCCCGGTATTCGCCGGCGGCCTGCCGCGCGCGTTCGAGATTGTCGCCGTCGGCCTTGTTCACCGCGACCATGTCGGCAAGCTCGACGATACCTTTCTTCAGCCCCTGCAGTTCGTCGCCGGCGCCGGGCAGCATCAGCACCAGGAAGAAGTCGGTCATGTCGGCGACCGCCGTCTCCGACTGGCCGATGCCGACGGTCTCGACGATGATCACGTCATACCCGGCCGCCTCGCAAACCAGCATGGTCTCGCGCGTCTTGGCGGTGACGCCGCCGAGCGTGCCGGAGGACGGCGAGGGGCGGATGAAGGCATCGGGGTCGGTGGACAGGTGCGGCATCCGCGTCTTGTCGCCGAGGATCGAGCCGCCGGTGCGGCTGGAGGACGGATCGACGGCGAGCACCGCGACCTTGTGACCCTTCCCGGTGAGCCAGGTCCCGAGCGCGTCGATGGTGGTGGACTTGCCGGCGCCCGGCGCACCCGTGATGCCGAGGCGCACCGCCTTGCCGGTTGCCGGCAGCAGTTCCTGCACCAGATGATGCGCCTCGCCGCGATGGTCGGCGCGCTTGCTCTCGATCAGGGTGATGGCACGCGCGAGCGTGGCGCGGTCACCGGCGCGGATGGCGGCGGCGAGTTCGGCAGTTTGCGCGGATGGCGGGCGAGCGGCGGGGGCGGCCATGTCGCCCCTTTACACCGAACCGGGCAGAGTCGCGAGGGCTCGCACACGCCGCGCGGTGGCCGGTGGGCCGGGGAAAGCGCGGTCATCCTCACTCGGGGACGAGCTTCTGTTCGACGTCGCCGAATTTCAGCGCCGCGACGAAGGCCTGCATGTCGGTGACGCCGTCGATCTTGCCGCCGAAGCGGTCGATGTCGGTCACGCCCAGCGCCTCGAGCCTGCCGCGATCCTGCGCCTCCCAGTCGAGCCTGAGGCGGTGGATTTCCTTCCCCGAGAGACGCGCAAAGCTGTAGTCATAGATCTTTGCCTTCTCCAGCCTGCTCTGGACGACGATGTACGCGCCGACGCGATGAAGGGTGAAGGCCACGTTCTCATCGGGATCGGGCACGGAATAGCGTCCGTCCGGCGTGCGGCTGATGGTGACCGTCTCCTTCCGGTCGAAGCGCCCGTCGTCGTCTCTTTCGTACAGGACGAAACGCCCGCCATCGCCCATCAGCGGCAGTGCGGTCGAGAGCGGAAACTTTGGTTCGGCCGACGTCATGCAGCCGGCAAGCAGAAGCCCGAAGGCGCACGCGGCGACCAGCAGCGATTTCACCTGACCGGTTTTCATGGCGGGACGCCGGATCGTTATTCCGCCGCCCGCTGTTTGTGCCCGAGGCGGCTGCGCAGGGTCCTGAGCAATTTGGCGGCCGCATCGGCGATCACCGTGCCGGGCGGGAAGATCGCCTCGGCGCCGGCCCTGGTCAGCGCCTCGTAATCCTGCGGCGGCACCACGCCGCCGACCACGATCATGATGTCGTCACGGCCCTGCTTTTTCAGCTCGGCCTTCAGCTCCGGCACCAGGGTGAGATGGGCGGCGGCGAGCGAGGAGACGCCGAGGATGTGTACGTCATTCTCCACCGCCTG
>CAZUDR010000241.1:0-5583 GCA_964618715.1 uncultured Undibacter sp.
CTGCAGAAGACGGTGGCACGCCACAACGGCTTCGCGGAAACCGGCGTCGATATCGATTTCGCCAAGGGCGAGACCGAGCTCAACCGCTTCAACGGCGACGCCGGCAATACGCCAAATCCCTGTATCGGCAAACTGGCAACGCCGCCGTTCTACGCGGTGGCCGTGTGGCCGGCCGACATCGCGGTAAGCACGGGGCTCGCCACCGACGCCGACGCGCGGGTGCTTGCCGCCGACGGCACGCCCATTCCCGGCCTCTATGCCTGCGGCAACGACATGGCCTCGGTGATGGGCGGCAGCTATCCCGGCCCCGGCACCACGCTGGGGCCGGCCGTTGTGTTTGCGTATCGCGCGGCGATGCATGCGCGAGGCCCGGGTGACGCCGGCAGTCATTGAAATTTCATTCCCAACTGCGCATAAGCATGAGTCGGGCTGGCTGGCGCTGGGGGTGGAATGGCCGAAGCGGGTGTGACGCGGACGCGGGTCGTCATCGTTGGTGCCGGCTTCAGCGGAATCGGGCTGGGCATCAAGCTCAAGCAGGACGGCCTCGACGACTTTCTCATCCTGGAGAGGTCAAACGGCCTCGGCGGCGTCTGGCGGGAGAACCACTATCCGGGCGCGGCCTGCGACGTACCTTCGCATCTCTATTCATATTCCTTCGCGCCGCGTTCCGACTGGCCCGACAAATTCGCCAGGCAGGCCGACATTCTCGGCTACCTGAGGGACTGCGCGCGCTTTTACGGACTCGAATCGCACATCCGTTTCCGTGCAGAGATCAGCGAAACGCGATGGGATGACGCATCCGGTAACTGGCGCGTGCAGACGCGTGACGGCCGGGTATTCGAGACGCAGGCGCTGATCGCCGCCACCGGGCAATTGTGCCGGCCCTCGATTCCGCAACTTCCCGGCCTCGACCGCTTTGCCGGCACCGCCTTTCATTCCGCCGAATGGCCGCAACATCTCGATCTTCGTGACAAGCAGGTCGCGGTCATCGGCACCGGCGCCAGCGCCATCCAGATCGTGCCGGAAATTGCGCCCGAGGTTGCCCGCCTCTGCCTGTTTCAGCGCTCCGCGGCCTATGTTCTGCCGAAGACAGACAAGAAATATCCGGCGTGGCAGCAGGCCCTCTACAAACGATTTCCCGCGCTGCTCAAGCTCAGCCGTCTGCGCATTTACATCCAGCACGAGGCGCGCGCCTTTGCCATCGTCACCTGGCGCGCGGCCATGCGCTCCCGGCGATCCGTATTCTTTCGCCACCTGCGACGCGCCATCAAGGATCCGGACCTGCGTGAACGCCTGACGCCCGATTACCGCATGGGCTGCAAGCGCATCCTGCTCTCCGATGAATTTTACCCGGCGGTTGCGCGTCCCAATGTCGAGCTGGTGACCGACGCAATCGCCGAAATCAGGCCGGACGGCATCGTCACGGCGGACGGCACCGAACGGAAGGTGGACTGCATCGTCTTCGCGACGGGCTTCGCCGCCACCGACTTCCTGGTACCGATCAGGATCGTGGGCCGTCGCGGACAGGACCTGCATCAGGCATGGCGCGACGGCGCGGAAGCGCATCTTGGCATTGCTGTCGCCGGCTTCCCCAATTTCTTCATGCTCTACGGTCCCAACACCAATCTCGCGCACAACTCCATCGTCTACATGATCGAAAGCGAAATCCGCTATGTCATGGCCTGCATCAGGCGGCTGACGCGCGGAAAGGCCCGCACAATCGAGGTGAAGGCCGACGCGCAGCGGCGATACAACGAGGCAATCCGGCGGCGGCTCGACGATATGAGCTGGGCGAAGGGATGCACGAGCTGGTACCTCACAGCCGCAGGCAGGAACGTCGCCAACTGGCCGGGTTATTCATTCGAGTTCCGCTGGCGCACGCGCGTACCTAACTGGAACGATTATGCTGTGCAGTGACGCCGCCTTCGTTCCGGCAACCGCCCGCGAACGACTGGCGGCGCCGGTGTTGCGGCTGGCGACGAAACTGGCCTTGAAGCCGGCCCTCTCTCCGCAAGTACCGATCGAGCAGCAACGACGCCGGATCAGGCAAATCTCGCGAACACTGCGACCGGCCCGTCACGTTGCCGTGGAGACGGGCAACGCAGGCGCTGTTCCCGGCGAATGGCTGCGACCGCACAATGCGAGCGCGAAGGCCGCCATCCTCTATCTGCACGGCGGTGCCTACTGCACCGGCTCTCCAGCGACGCACCGCGCGCTCACCTCGCACCTCGCACGCGCCGCAGGACTGCCTGTGTTTGCCGCAGCCTATCGCCTCGCACCCGAACATCCCTTGCCGGCTGCGCTCAATGACGTCGTCAGCGCATATCACGCGCTCGGCGAAACCGGAGTGGTCGCGATCGCCGGCGACTCCGCCGGCGCCGGGCTTGCCGTTGCGGCGGCGGTGTCGCTGCGCGATGGAAGTGCTGCGCCGCCGGTTGCCCTCGTGCTGCTGTCGCCCTGGGCTGATCTTACCCTGGCGCAGCTGTCGGATGGCGCAGCGCCGGACGAGGCGGTGCTGAGCACCGCCTGGCTCGGCGCCTGTGCCGGTCACTATCTCGCCGGCGCGAAGGCAGCGGACCCGCGCGCTTCGCCCGTCTACGCCGACCTGCGTGGCCTGCCGCCCGTACTGGTCCAGGCGAGCCCGGGAGAGCTGCTGCACAGCGACACCATCAGACTGCATGATGCGCTGGACAAGGCCGGCGTCGAGGTCCGCTGCGAATTGGTGCCGGGACGCTGGCACGATTTCCAGCTGCAGGCCGGCCTGCTGCCCAGCGCACGGATGGCGCTGGAGCGCGCCGCCGGATTCATCCGCGACCGCGTCCCCCGTCTCGGGTCACCCCATTGAACGCAGGCGGCGCATGGCCGCGATGCCGAACACCGGTCCGAGCGCCAGCCCCGCCAGCAGCACCGGCCAGCCCAGCCTGTCCGCCACAAGCGGCGTAAACTGCACGGTGATGATAGTCAGCGCGAAACCGAGCGCGGTCTGAAAAGTGAGCAGGCTGCCGGCCTGCTCCGGCGGCGAATAGTCGGCCACCAGCGCAGAGAACTGCGCCGAATCCGGCAGGATGGCCGTGCCCCAGACCAGAACGATCGCAAAGGTCAGCCAGACCGGACCGCCGAAGGTCAGCGCCGCAAGCACGGCGGACGTCCCACTCACCGCCATCGCGACGATGGTGATCTCCGCCTTGCCGATGCGGTCGGCGGCGATCCCCGCCAGCGCACAGGCGATACCGCCGGCCGCAATCGACAGGAACGCGGTGAGCTTGGCCAGCGACTCGGCTTGGGCCACCGGCATGTGCATGCCGTAGGACACAGCAGTCGCCGCCGCGATCCATGCCCACATGGCATAGAGTTCCCACATGTGGCCGAGATAGCCGGCATAGGCGAGCCGCACGCGCCGGTTTGTCCACGCGGTGGTGATCGTACGCGGATCGAAGCGGGCGGCGATGCCGTGCCAGGGGCCGAGCGCTGCCGCCAGCACAATGAGCCCGCCGGCGCCGGCAATGACCGACGCGGCGGCAACGCTCAGCCGCCAGTCGGCGCCGCCACCGAGCGCGATCAGGTGCGGCGCAGCCGAGCCAAGCGTCACGGCGCCGACCAGCAGACCGACCAGCAGGCCCCGGTCCTTCAGCCCCCAGCCGACGGCGATCTTCATGCCGACCGGATAGACTCCGGCCAGCAACGCGCCGGTGACGACGCGCGCCGCGATCGCAACCGCGCCGCCCGGAGCCGCCACGAGCAAGACAGCATTCGCCAGACCCGCGCCGACGGCCGATGCCGCAAACACGCGGCGCGGATCGAAGCGGTCGGCGATGCCGAGGAAGGCGGAGCCGAGCGCCCCGATGACAAAACCGGCCTGCACGCCACTCGAGAGCGCCGCCTGGCGAAAGGGAGTCAAGGCCGCCTCGCGCAGCATGTCGGGCAGCACGGCGGCGGAGATGAACCACAGCGACATGGCCGCCACTTCGGCCAGCACCAGCAGCGCCAGGGAACGGAATTTCATGGGAATGGCGCCGGCATTTCGCTGGGCAAGAGAATGTGGCGGGAACGCTGAGGAGCGTCATCGGGATGATGCACGAAGCGGAAGGTTGCGCAAACCGGCCCTGTTATCTGCGGCGGAGACGGTAACAGCGTGGATCGACTTTCCTCAGCGGAGGCGGCAGCCCGGTCGCATCGAACACGTCCTCGTCGATGATCGCCCAGTCGGGAAACGCCGCATCGATATCGGCGCGGCTCGCCCCGCGCGGCAACGGTCCGCGACGCGCCGGCGCCCAGGCCAGCATCAGCATGGTGGCGTCGGGCGTGGCCACCGCGCTCACCTCGCGGCCGACGGCCGCGCGCCCGGCGGGGGGCAAGCCATGCACCGTGCCGAAATCCCATACGAAGCCAAAGCCGGAGCCGACACCGGCCGCCCCCAGCGCGGTCACGTCGCCCTCGATGAAGCGCGCATCGACCCCGGCCCTGCGGGCGGATTCACGCGCCTGCCGGATCGCCGTCGGCACGATGTCGACGCCGGTGACCTGCCAGCCGCGCTTCGCCAGTTCGATGGCCCAGTGCCCGCTGCCGCAGCCGAGATCAAGCGCGCTGCCGTAGGGTGCTGCGCGTTCGCGCTCCTCGCGATCAAACAGTGCGGCGATATGGTCAGCCGCAGCCGGATGCGTCGCCGCGTGCTCCCACGGGGTAAACCCGATCGCATAGGCGATCCTGTAGAAGAGGCTCATGATGCGGCTCCATGGTTCGCATCCGATCGCCCCCGACCAGAATCACTACGCCGTCGTGCACCTAGCCTCCGCCCTTGCCGATAAGCGAGAGATCGGCGCCGTCGCTGTAGCCGGGCAGCCGCCAGCCGTCCTCGTCGTAGTCGGCCATGCACTGCTCGGCCAGCGCCTCCATCTCCCTGAGCGCGCCGGAGGCGGTTGCCTGATGCAGCGGGAACAGGCGCACCAGTTCGTGGCTGCCCGCGTAGTTCATCTCGTAGAGTTCGTGGCGGGCGCCGAACTCGGTACCGATGGCATCCCACAGGAGCTTCATGATCTTGATACGCTCCTTGTAGTCGATGTTGTTGGAGCCGCGCACATAGCGCGAAAGATATTTGTCGATGTCCGGATTCTTGAAGTCGCGTGTATGGGAGGGAAGATAGATGAGACCGGAGGCGATGATCTTCTCCACGATCGAGCGAACCGCCGGATAGGCGACCGTCATGAACAGGCGGTAGACGGTGGAGGCGCGCACATTGGGCAGCACGGCGCCGGCGACCCAGGGCTCGGGATTGCAGGCCATGGCGTCGGTCAGCGACCAGAACAGGTTGCGCCAGCCGATCACCTCGCCGATCTGCGCCTGCACGCCGCGGAACGATTCGACGCCGGTGGCACGGGCGGCCTTCATCAGCAGGCCGGCGATGAAGTCGAGCTTGACTGCCAGCCGCGTGCAGCCCTGCAGCGTGTAGTTGTTGACGAAACCCGACTTCGGATAGAAGTCCTTCAGCCGCTGCACGTCGCGGTGGATGAACACGTTCTCCCAGGGGATGAACGCGTTGTCGAGCACGAAGATGGCGTCGTTCTCGTCGAAGCGCGAGGTGAGCGG
>CAZUDR010000242.1:0-5580 GCA_964618715.1 uncultured Undibacter sp.
ATCAGATGCCGATGACCACGACCGGCAAGGTGATCCGGCGGTTGCTGCGCGAACAGGCGTAACCGTTACCGGCGCAGCCGGTTGCGCAGGGCCTTCGCACCGTCGATGGCCTTGCGGCCGAGTGTCTCCAGCGCACGAGTGGTGGTGAAGGCAAGGCCGCCATTGCCATCAACGTTCAGCAGCCGGTCGGCGACCGCGTGGCGGTCGCACCAGAGATGATTGATCATGGGGTGGTTGGGCGCCGCGCAGGAGTCGAAGCGCATGACGGTCTCGTCGGCAAGCGCGGCCTGGGACAGGTCGAGCATCACCTGGGCGCCGGGAGAATAGCGGGCGTAGCTCTCGTCATAGGCCATCTTCCAGCCGAACATGGCATCGCCGCTGCGCAGCGCGATGGTCGTGGCAATCGCCTCGCCCCCGACCCGCAGGACATCGATCCGCGTCTTGCCTTCTTCGGCGAGCCCGGCCAGGGCGTCGCGAAAGAACCTGCGGTGCGCTTCGTTCTGCGACGCGGCGGTGCCGGCCTGGCCCTTCCAGCCGCGCGCTTCCAGCGCAAAGAACTCCTCGAGCGATGCGAGAACGTCGTGACCCGCGGTCGCCACCTCATGGGTGACGGCACCGATCTCCGCGAGCCGCCGCCGGCGGCGCGGCAATTCCTTGCGGTGTTTGGCGCCCATGGATCTGGCGAGATAGTTGGCGCGATCGCGTCCGGGGGCGAGCAGCGCGCGCAGATGCGTCCCGAAATCGACACGGCGGGCGCCGCGATGATCGAGCACGCGGTCAAGCGCGGCCGAAAAGGAGCCTCCGACCGTCAGCGTCGGCAGCAGCACGAGATCGGGCAGGCGGGCGTCACGGGCCATGTGATCGAGCCAGGCCGCGATGGCCGCCTCCGCCTGTTCGCGGTCGGCGAGGGGTGTGCCCAGCAATGCGTAGGGGTGAAGCCACCCGGCGGCCAGCCGGGGACTTACGCCGTAGCGCCGGATCATGCGCGCCGGAAACAGGCCGATCAGGTCGCGCCCCGACCAGACGAGGAACGCACGCACCCCGGTGCCGAATACGGGGGCGGCGGCGAGGGCGAAGGCCGGCTCGTAGAAGACGTTGGGCTCGATCGCGCGCCCGATCAGCGCGCGCCACTCCCCGGCAACGGAGGAAAGGCCGGTGATCGGGCGCTGTTCGACCTGTACGTTCGATCTGACGTATCCGTGCACGGCTAATGCTTCGCGTGTCGCAGGATGAAGATGTGATAGCCGAGGCGGCGGCGTGTGACGCGGTAGAGCAACACCGACTCGAGGACGAGGGCCGCAGAGGTGGACATCGCCGCGCCCTCGATGCCCATGCGCGGGATCAGTAGGGCGCAGAGCACGAGATTGACGCCGAACGCGAGCGCGTAGATCGACGCGCATGGCCGCCGCTCGCCAAGCATGTTGAGCAGCCGTTCGGCGGGGCCGACGGCGGCCCGCGCCAGCAGGCCTATGGCGAGAATGAACATCGCCGGGTAGCCGGCGGCAAAGTCCGGCCCGAACAGTGACAGCAGCGGCTTGCCGAATGCGAGGATCAACACGCAGGCGAGGAGCGACGGCCAGAACGTCCAGCGCGCGGTCTCGGCAAAGAACGATGCCAGCCGTTCGTGATCGCCGGCGACGTGGTATTTCGTAAATTTGTGGGTGGTCGCGCCTGCGATGGCGAAATAGACGAAGGCGACGACGGCAAGAATGCGCGCGGCAGCGTAGTAGACAGCGACCTCGTCCGGCGAGCGGAAGTGTTCGAGGGCGAGGATGTCGACATAGGTGAGCAGCAGGTAGAACCCCTCGACCATGAAGATGGGCAGCGAGGTGGCGAACCAGGTCTTCACCGCGTAGTCCCTGGGACCGGGCGATACCTTGGCCCGGAGCCTGCGGTCGAGCACGAACAGCTGGCCGATGGCCACCGCCCAGGAGGCGGCGACGACGATCAGCATGGCGGTGGTGGCGCCGGTCGGCGCGCCGGAGTAATAGGCCAATCCCATCAGTCCGACGATCACGAGCTGGCGAATGATGAAGAAGGGCATCAGCGCCAGATTCGGCCAGTCGTAGGACGAGGCGATTCCGGCCTGCACCTGTCCCAGTCCGAAGATCGGAAGGGTGACGCAGGCAAGCAACAGCGGGATGACCAGGTAATTGTCGAGCCATGGCTCCAGCAGCCACACGCCGAGCGCGCCCATGGCGGCGATGCCGGTCGCCAGCGCGAACGCAAGCCAGCGGCTGCCGGCGAGAAAGCCGCGCAGCAGGTCGGACGCTTTCGTCTCGGTGTATTCGGGAATGAATCGCCTTGCCGCCGAAGCCAGGCCGAGGTCGGTGAAGGCGCCGAGCATCAGCACCCAGGTCCACACATAGACATAGATGCCGAATTCGAACTGGCCCATCCATTGCGCCAGCATCACCTGCGAGACCAGCGCCAGCAGCGCGTTGCCGACGCGGACCAGAAACACCTTGCCGGCGACCAGTTGTGCCAGCCGGCTGTCGCTGTGTTCGGAGAGGATCGACTTGATGCGCGCGATCAGGCCCGCGACCGGTCGGGGCGCAGGGACGGGTTCGGCACTGACCAGGGCGACGGTTTCCCCCCGCTCCGGCGGTCGCCGGATCGCGTGCGACGGCGAAGCCATCGTCACCGCCTAGCAAGGAGCCGTTAAGATTTTGTTGGAAGTGTCGATTTATGTCGACAAATCAGGCCATTTCGAGCTTCGACACCCCTGTCAGGATGGCCTCCACCGCCCTGCGATCGTCGGGGCCGAGCGGGGTCTGCGGCGGCACCGGATCCCCCACCGCGTAGCCCTGAATCTGCAGGCCGGCCTTGATGCAGGCTGCGAGGTTGAAGCGGGCGAAGGCCTCGTTGATGCGCCAGAGGTCGCGTTGCAACCGCATTGCCTCGTCCCATTTGCCGGCGCGGCAGAGATCATAGAGCCGCACGCTCTCGCGCGGCACGATGCAGGCGGGTCCCGCCATCCAGCCGACGCCGCCGATCAGCATGACCGCCGCCGGAATGTGCGCCGACGCCGAGAAGATCTTCATGTCCGGGCACCGGTTCCTGATGGACAGCAACCGGCCGGTATTGCTGGAGGCGTCCTTGATGTAGCGGATGCGCGGATGTTCGGAGAGGCGCGCAATCACGTCGACGGTCAGATCGCTGCGCTGGAAATTCGGGTTGGTATAGATCACCACCGGAACATCAACGGCATCAGCGATGGCACGAAAGTAGCTTTCAACCTGCCCGTCCTTGAGCGGGAAGTATGCCTCGAGCACCGCGAGGATGCCGTCGGCGCCCAGTTGCTGCCAGCGCCGCGCCTGCTCGACTGCGTCAGCCGTGGCGGTCGAGGCAACGCCGGCAACCACCGGCACGCGCCCGTCCGCCGCATCGATCGTTGCCGCCACAACGGTCTCGCGCTGCGCACGCGTCAGATAGGCAAACTCGCCGGTCGATCCGAGCGGCGTCAGTCCGTGCACGCCGGCCCCGATCAGATCGGCGCAAAGTTTTCCCAGCACATCGGTGAGGATGCGGCCGTCGCGGTCGATGGGAGAGACGAGGTAGGGGAACACGCCATGAAAGTCGGTCATCAGAACACCCACAACGCCTCGGGCGGGAACTCGACATAGTGCTCGCCCGGTTTCGGCGGCTCCGCGGCGTAGACACGCACATTGAGGTCGCCGCGCGTAAACAGAAGCTCCCAGCGCTCGCCAAGATACATCGCCTGCTCCAGCTTCATCGCCAGCCGGTTGGGGCCGGGCCGGTCGGTGTAGCGCATGCGTTCGATACGGATGACGCCGGCCGCCTCCTCGCCCCGGGATGGCCTGCCGCGTGCGATGCCGGTGATCTGTGCACCGAGCACATCGAGGGTGGCGCTGCCGTTGGCGACCTGCGTGACCTTGCCGTCGAGACGGTTGTTGCTGCCCATAAACTCGGCGGCGAAGCGGGTTGCCGGGTCGTTGTAGAGGGCGGTCGGCGGAGCATCCTGCGCGATCGTCCCGGCGTCGAGCAAAACGATGCGGTCGGCGATCGCCATCGCCTCCACCTGGTCGTGGGTGACGTGGATCGCCGACAGTCCAAGCTCGGTGATGAGCGAGCGCAGCCAGGCCCGGGCTTCCTCGCGCAGCTTGGCGTCAAGGTTGGACAGCGGCTCGTCGAGCAGGATCACCGGCGGCTCGTAGACGAGCGCGCGGGCGATGGCCACGCGTTGCTGCTGGCCGCCCGAGAGTTGCGCCGGCATGCGCTCTGCCAGATGGTCGAGTCCGATCTGTGACAACACCGCGTCTACGCGTCGTTTGATCTCGTCCGGCGGCGCGCCGCGCAGCTTGAGGCCGTATCCCACGTTTTCGAACACGGTGCGGTGCGGCCACAGCGCGTAGGACTGGAACACGAGACCGAGCCCGCGTTTTTCGGCTGGCAGTTCGACGCCCTTCGCACCGTCGAAGAACACCTTGTCATCGACGATGATGGAGCCGCTGTCGGGCTGTTCGAGCCCGGCAATCGCCCGCAGCAGCGTGGTCTTGCCGCTTCCCGACGCGCCCAGCAGCGCCACCACTTCGCCGGCAGCGAGATTGAGCGACACGCCTTTGAGGATTTCCAGGCCGCCAAGTCGCAGGCGGAGATCCTTGACCACCAGTTCAGCCATCGGGTGCTGGTTTAACCGGCAAAGCCGCCGCTGTCGAGAAAGGCCCGCTCCTCGGGCGTGGTGGTGCGGCCGAGCGCCGCGTTGCGGTGCGGGAAGCGACCGAAGCGCCGGATAATATCGGCGTGCAGCTCGGCCCATTTCAGGCCGTCGGCGTTCCCCTGCGCGCGATAGAAGGCAATGGCGCGCTCCTGATCGGCCAGATCTTCCGAATGCATGAAGGGCAGATAAAAGAACGTGTTCATCGCGCCGAAAGCGGAGTCGAAGCCGTTCAGAATGCCGTGGCTGGCAATGGAGCGCGCCATCGCGTCGGTTTCAAATGCGCGCGGGCTGTCGCGAAACAGATTGCGGGGGAACTGATCGAGCAGAATGAGCAGCGCAAGCGTGCCGTCCGCGCTCTGCTGCCAGTCGTCGAGCTTTCCCGCGGCCGCGTCTTCGTAGAGGCGGAGAAAACGCCGCCGGATCTCGTCGTCGAGCGTGGGATCTTTCTTGAACCAGCGCTCGGGACCGACCTCGCGCCAGAAGTCCACGACGTCAGCCGGCGTCTGCCCGGGAGCGTTCATGACGCTTCCCGCGCCGGTGACACTGATTCTGCATCTTCGCGCAATGCGCGGCGCAGGATCTTGCCGACATTGGATTTCGGCAGCTCATCGCGGAATTCGATGTAGCGCGGGACCTTGTAGCTGGCGAGACCGGAGGCGAGAAAACGGCGTATGTCGGTTTCGGTAAGTTCCGGCACCTTCTTCACCGCGAACAGCTTGGGCACTTCGCCGGAATGGCGGTCGGGCACGCCGATGACTGCACATTCCAGAAGCCCGCCGTGCGTCATGGCAAAATCTTCAACTTCATTGGGGAATACCTTGAAGCCGGAGACGGTGATCATGTCCTTCTTGCGATCGACAATTCGCACACGGCCTTCCGCGTCCATTACGCCAAGGTCG
>CAZUDR010000243.1:0-5560 GCA_964618715.1 uncultured Undibacter sp.
AACTGGGCAACGGTGGAACGCTACTGCCCGACCGCGACGTAGACGCAGTAGAGCTTGATCTTCTCGTCGGGCTGGGCGTTAAGCGGCTTCTGGTTGAGGATGGTGTCGAGGATGATCGCCGTCTTGCCGGTCTGGCGGTCGCCGATGATCAGCTCGCGCTGGCCGCGGCCGATCGGAATCAGGGCATCGACCGCCTTCAGGCCGGTGGCCATCGGCTCGTGCACCGATTTGCGTGGAATGATGCCGGGCGCACGCACATCGACGCGCTGACGCTGGTCGGACTTGATCGGGCCCTTGCCGTCGATCGGATTGCCGAGCGCATCAACCACACGACCGAGCAGGCCCTTGCCGACCGGCACGTCAACGATGGCGCCCGTCCGCTTGACCGTCTGGCCTTCCGCGATCTCGCGGTCGGAGCCAAAGATGACGATGCCGACATTGTCGTGCTCGAGGTTGAGCGCCATGCCGCGCGTGCCGTTTTCGAACTCGACCATCTCGCCGGCCTGCACGTTGTCGAGACCGTAGGCGCGGGCAATGCCGTCGCCGACCGAGAGCACCTGGCCGACTTCCGAAACCTCGGCTTCCTGGCCG
The DNA here is from genome assembly GCA_964618715.1 of uncultured Undibacter sp. Taxonomy (GTDB): domain Bacteria; phylum Pseudomonadota; class Alphaproteobacteria; order Rhizobiales; family Xanthobacteraceae; genus Pseudolabrys. The sequence goes on from CAZUDR010000243.1 coordinate 592, forward strand.
AAGTTCTTGATCTGCTCTTTCAGGATGGCGGAGATTTCTGCGGCGCGGATATCCATCAGCGGGCCTCTTTCATCGCGAACTTGATCGCGTTCAGCTTGGTGCGGAGAGACGAGTCAATCATGCGGCTGCCGAGCTTGACGACGAGCCCGCCAATGATGGCGGGATCAATCTTGACCTCGAGGTCGATGTCCTTGCCGCCGGTAACCGATTTGAGCGCGCTCCTGAGCGCCTCGAGATTATTGTCGCTGAGCTTGTCGGCGACGGTGATCAGGGCGGTCACCTCGCCTTTGTGCCGGGCGACGAGCGCACGGTAGATGCGGATCATGTCGCGCACGGCGAACAGGCGCCGGTTGGTGGTGATGACGCGCAGGAAATTGGCGGCGATTCCCTTGATCCCGGCCTGGTCGAGGATTGCCGACAGCGCCCGGAGTTGCTCGTCGGCGCCGTAGACCGGGCTGCGCACCAGCCGGCCAAGGTCGGCGCTCTCGGTGATCAGCGCGTCGAACCGGTCGAGGTCGTTCTTGACCGCATCGGTCGCCTTGTTTTCGAGCGCCAGCTCGAACAACGCGTTGGCGTAACGGCCGGCCATGCCGGTGGTAATCGGGTCTTCGCCTGCCACAGGACGCTCGTCTATTTCACTCGCTCACAGGCCGGACGCCGTCGCGGGACCGGCGGCGCAAATGATTGGAATCCAAGAGGGAATTCCGATGCCTGGGGACGTCGCGGAAGCCCGCGGAAACCCCCATGAAATCGAGGCGGTAGCTAACACAGCGGCCAAAGCGGTGCAACATGGTGCCTTGGCGCAGCAGGCCGGCTGCTATCCGCTGCGGATAGCCGCGGTCGTCCGCTGACGGGTTTCGGCCGCCGGGTCCGCAGCCGCCATGCGCACGTCCATCCCCGTCGGCTCGGCATCGCCATAGAAGGTCGCGAAGGCAACGTCGGCGGCATCGCGGCCATGCCCGATGCGGACCAGCCCGTCCAGCGCGGCCTGTCGGGTCGGATCGAAAACCCACCATGCCCCGCCGAGATAGGCCTCGAAGACGGCATGAAAATCGTCCGGTTCGAGACCGAGCGCGTAGGCACTTACAAACCGGGCCGGAATCCGCAAGGCGCGACATATCGCGATACCGAGATGCGCAAAATCGCGGCAAACGCCGGCGCGGGTCTGTAGCGTCTGAGCGGCAGAGGTCTCCGCGTCGCTGACGCCCTTGCGGTATGCGATGTGCTCATTGATCCAGTTGCAGATCGCGGTGACACGAGCAAAGCCGGATTCGAGGTCGCCAAATCTCTCGTTGGCAATCGGGCCGAGCCGGTCTGACTCGCAGAAGCGGCTTGGCTGCAGATAGGCGAACAGGTCGAGCGGCAGGTCGGCGAGTGGCACCTCGGGGATGTTCGCGGGATTGTCACGAACAGGTGCAAGCTCGACGGTGCCGGAATAGCTGACTGTCAGCGACCCCGCCGGGGCAACAAGGCGGGTGTACCGGTTACCCGGTGGCTCGGCCGTGCTGCTGCTGCAAGGGATATCGGGATGCACGGTCAGGCGATCCCGCAACTCCCGATGCGCGGGAATACGGGCGGCTTCGATACAAAAGATGAAGACGGTCGGCGCGGCTACGCGGTAGCGCAATTCACATCCGAATGAGTATTTCACGGTATTGTCCTCAGGCTCGCTCAGACCGCTGGCAACGCCTGTGAGCCCGACAAGTTGCCGCAAAAATGCAGACCTGAGATGCCTCGCCTAACCGGGGTCATGTCTGTATTTTGACAGGCGTCCAGGAGCCGGCCTGATGTCCCCGCACCGCCCGCCAGCCCAGCCGTCGAGCGGCCACGTCCCGGCGCGCGCAGCCGATGCTGCCGGTACCGCCAGGCTCCTGGTCGTTCTGCTCGCCTTTGCCTGGGGCTTCAACTGGATCGGCGCGGCGATCGCGCTGGAGGAGGTTCCGCCCTGGAGCCTGCGATTTGCCGGTTCCGGCATCGGCGCCATCACCCTGTTCGCGGCCGCGCTCGCCACCGGCCATAACCTGCGGGTGCCGCCCAGCGAGCGGCTTCACGTCATGGTCGCGGGCTTTCTCAACGTCGCCGCCTTCCAGATCTTCTCCGCCTTCGCGCAACTGAACGGCGCCACCTTTCGCGTCATCATCGTGACCTATTCGATGCCGATCTGGGCAACCATCCTGAGCTGGCTGGTGCTGGGCGAACGGCTCAATACGGTGCGCATCGTGGCGTTCGGCCTGTGCGTGGGGGGACTGGGCATCCTCGTCTGGCCCCTGCTCGGCCACGGTCTGCCGATCTCGGTGGTCTTTTCGCTCGGCTGCGCCATGAGCTGGGCGATTGCCACTGTTTACATGAAATACGTCAAGGCAAGCGTGCCGCCTCTCGCCAACGCCGCGTGGCAGTTGCTGTTCGGATTCCTCTTCATCGCCGCCGGGACCTTTGCCTTCGAAGGTTATCCGCGGCTGTGGCCAATCAATACCGGACCGCTGCTGGCCGTGATCTATATCGGCGTGCTCGGCGTCGGGTTGGCGCACTTCCTCTGGTGGTCGATCGTCGGCCGCCTGCCGACGATCACCGCAACGATCGGCTCGCTGCTGGTGCCGGTGCTGGGCGTAACCGCCTCCTCCATCATCCTCGGCGAACGGCCGACCGCGCCCGATATCGTCGGTTTCGCCATGATCTTCGCCGCGGCGGCGAGCGTGCTGCTGCAACCGAACATCAAGCATACCGAGATGCCGGAATGACGTTGCAGGGCGCGCGCGACGACGCAGCGGCCGGCAGCCGCCTGCTGGTGCTGGTCATCGGCCTTGCCTGGGGCTTCAACTGGGTGGCGGCGCGCATCATCCTCGAGGTGCTGGATCCATGGCAGCTGCGCGCGGTGGGCATCGGGCTCGGCGCCGTGACCCTGTTCATTGCCGCCGCCGTGATCCGCGTTCCGCTCTCCGTTCCGCGCAGCGAGCAGGCGAAGATCGTCATCGCCGGCTTCTTCAACGTGGCGGCCTGGGGCGTGCTCTCGGCCTATGCGCAGATCTTCGGCACCACGTCGCGCGCCATCGTCATCGCCTATTCGATGCCGATCTGGTCCGCGCTGCTGGCGCGCCTGGTGCTCAAGGAGAAGCTCAATGCGGTCAAGGTCGGCGCACTGGTGCTGTGTGCCGCCGGTCTCGCCATCCTGATCTGGCCGCTGGCGCGCACCGGCTTTCCGCTCGGCGCGCTGTTCGCGCTCGGCTGCGCCTGGACCTGGGCGTCCGGCACCGTCTACCAGAAGTGGGCGCAGATCGACGCGCCGACGCTGGCGGTCGCCGCGTGGCAACTGCTGTTCGGCTGGCTGATGCTGGCCGCCGGCATGCTCGCGTTCGAGGGCCTGCCGCAGCTGTCGACGCTCGACGCCGGCAAGTTCGCCTGGATCGGCTACAACGGCGTGCTCGGCATGGGCATGACCTATTTTCTCTGGTTCGTGGTCGTGGTCCGGCTGCCGGCGGTCACCGCCTCGCTCGGCTCGCTGCTGGTGCCGGTGGTCGGCGTCACCGGATCGGCCCTGGTGCTGGGCGAGCGGCCGAGCCTCACCGACGTGATCGGCTTCGCGCTGATCTTCGCGGCGGCGGCGAGCGTGCTGCTGCAGCCGGCGGCAAAAACGACCGCCGTGCCGGAGTGACGCGCTACAGGAAGCTCACCGGGTCGACGTCGACGGCAAGCTGCACATTGCCGCGCGGCTTCGGCGCGCGGGCAAGCCAGTCGCGCAGGTAAGCCGAGAGATCGAAGCCGCGCGCAGCCTTGACCAGCAGGCGGAAGCGGTGGCGGCCGCGCACCACGGCGATCGGCGCCTCCGCCGGCCCCAGCACGCGCACGGCATCGTCCTTCGGCAGATGCGAGACCAGCGTGCGGCCATAGCTTTCCGCTGCATGGCGCTCGCCGGCGCTGATGACGAGGCTGGCGAGACGGCCGAAGGGCGGATAGCCGGTGCGCTCGCGCAGTTCGATCTCGCTCCTGTAGAAGGCCTCGCGGTCGCCGGAAATGAGCGCCTTCATCACCGGATGCTCGGGCTGATGCGTCTGCAGCAAACCGACGCCGCGGCCCTCCTCGCGGCCGGCGCGGCCGACCACCTGGTGCAGCAGCTGGAAGGTGCGCTCGGCGGCGCGCGGGTCGCCGTTGCCGAGGCCAAGATCGGCATCGACGATGCCGACCAGGTTGAGCCTGGGGAAGTGATGCCCCTTGGCCACGAGCTGGGTGCCGATGACGAGATCGAAGTGTCCCTCCGCCACGTCGTCGAGCTCCGCCCGCAACCGCTCGACCGACTCCACCAGATCGCTCGACAGCACAAGGGTGCGCGCGTCGGGAAACAGCTCGGCCGCCTCCTGCTCCAGCCGCTCGACGCCGGGGCCGACGGCGGCGAAGCTTTCGGTCGCATGGCAGTTGGGGCATTCGGCCGGCGGCGGCATGGAGAAGCCGCAGTGGTGGCAGACCAGCCGCTTGCGGAACCGGTGGTCGACCAGCCAGGCGTCGCAATTGGGGCACTGCAGGCGAAAGCCGCAGGCGCGGCACAGGGTGAGCGGCGCGTAACCGCGGCGGTTGAGGAACAGCAGCGCCTGTTCCTTGCGCTCCAGCGTATGCAGCACGGCTTCGGCCAATCGCGGCGAGATGAAACGGCCGCGCGGCGGACCCTCGCGCCGCATGTCAATCGCCGCGACCTGCGGCAGGTGCGCACCGCCGAAGCGCTCGGGCAGATGCAGATGGCGGTAGCGCCCGCGCCGCGCATTGACTTCCGATTCCACCGACGGCGTGGCGGAGGCGAGCACCACCGGGATCTTCGCAATGGAGCCGCGCACCACCGCCATGTCGCGGGCGTGATAATGCGCGCCGTCCTCCTGCTTGTAGGCGGGGTCGTGCTCCTCATCGACCACGATGAGCCCGAGATCGGCGTAAGGCAGAAACAGCGCCGAGCGCGCGCCGACGACGACGCGGGCCGAACCGTCCG
>CAZUDR010000244.1:0-5541 GCA_964618715.1 uncultured Undibacter sp.
AGACTTCGAGGGCCGCGGAAGCCAGGTGGCGCGCGACGACGTGCAGCGCAGCCCAGTCAGCAGCCGGAAACGAAAGGCGAATTGAAGTCGGCAAGCGGGACAAGCGCTGCGTCACGATCCGAGACGATCGGGTTCGTTGTCGGCCACGCAATGCCGGCAGAATCCCACCGGATGCCGGTGTCATGCGACGGCGCATGAACTGTGCTGACATTATACAGCACGACGGCCGTCGTCGACCGCACGTAGAAGCCGTGCGCGCAGCCCGCCGGAACGAAAACACTGTGACCGCGGCCGCCGTCGAGGTCGAAGCACTCGTGGCGGCCAAAGTCCGGGCCCTTGCGCAGGTCGACGACGACGTCCAGCACGTCGCCCTCGACGCAGGTCACCAGCTTGTAATGATGATGCGGCGGGATCTGAAGATGCAGTCCGCGCAGCACGTTCTGCGACGACACCGAGTAGTACTGCTCGGCGAACTGTGTCGGCAGGCCGTGCGCAGCGAAAATCTCTTCATGCACGGTTTTGACGAAGGTTCCGCGCGGGTCCGACTGGACCGCCGGCCGCACGATGCGGACGCCCTCGATCTGCGCTGGAACGATTTCGATCATGACCGGCCCGTGCCTCTCGGCGCCCGCGTCGCCTCAGCGGTGTTCAATGCGCTTGGAAATGCCGGACCATCTCGACGAATGTCTCGACCATGTAGGCCAGTTCAGCCTCGCCGATCCCCGGCCAAACGCCAATCCAGAACGCATCGTTCATCAGCTTGTCGGTATTGCCGAGATCTCCGACGACACGGAATTCGACGTTGCGAAACGCCGGCTGGCGGGTGAGATTGCCGCCGAACAGGAGCCGTGTGCCGACCTTGTGCTCCTCGAGGTAACGCACGACGTCGCGCCGCCGCAGCGGGCTGCCGTCGCGGATGATAAGCAGGAATCCGAACCAGCTCGGATCGGAGTTCGGCGTTGCGCCGGGCAGCATAAAATGCTCGTCGAGGCCGTGCCTGCGGAATGCGGCAGTCAATTTCGCGAAATTGTCGCGCCGTCTGGCGACGAAACGATTCAGTTTGCCCAGCTGGCTCATGCCGACGGCGGCCTGCATATCGGTCATCTTCATGTTGTAGCCGATGTGGGCGTATGTGTATTTGTGGTCGTACCCCTCCGGCATTCCGCGGATGCGCCAGTCGAACCGCTTTCCGCAGGTATCGGCCTCGCCGGGCGCGCACCAGCAGTCGCGGCCCCAGTCGCGAAACGATTCGACCAGTGTGGCGAGCGACTTCCTGTTGGTCAGGATGGCGCCGCCTTCGCCGGTGGTGATCTGATGCGCCGGGTAGAAGCTGACGGTGGCAAGGTCGCCAAAGGTGCCGACGTGCCGGCCACGCCAGGTCGCGCCCAGCGCGTCGCAGCAGTCCTCGACGAGATAGAGATTGTGCTCTTTGGCCAGCGCGGTCACGGCATCCAGATCGAACGGGTTGCCAAGCGTGTGTGCCAGCATGATCGCGCGCGTCTTCGGTCCGATGGCCGCCGCCAGGCGATCGACACTGACGTTGGCCGTCTCGAGGTCAACGTCGACGAAGACCGGGACACAGCCGTTCTGAACGATCGGCGCGACGGTGGTCGGAAATCCCGCGGCCACGGTGACGACCTCGCTGCCGGGCTCGATCCGCCGGCCGTGCAGTTTCCACGACGTCAGTGCCGAGAACGCGAGCAGATTGGCCGCGGAGCCGGACACGGTGAGCCGGCAGTGTTGCAGGCCGAAATGCGCGGCGAGAGCCGTCTCCAGTTCGCCGGCGTACCGCCCGGCCGTCAACCACATGTCCAGCGATGCGTCGAGCAGATGGCGCAGATCGCTGGCGTCGACGACCTTGCCGGAGCAGGGGATGTAGGTCTGACCCGGCAGAAACCGGTTCGCGCTGTGTCGCTCGGCGAAAAAGTCGTTTGCGAGCGACAAGATTTGCTCGCGCAGCGAACTTGTCTGATCGATCAGTTTCGGCTGCGTCGGCATGTGAGGCGATCGTCCCGATGCACGATCAAGGCGAGGGCGCGTCAGCGCTGACGCAGGCTGTAGACAGGACCAATCCTCCGTTCAAAGTTCATAGCATCGGGGCGTCTGATTCGCGATCCAGGCCGGGACGTCCGAATGAGGATGCACAATGGCCGCCGCTTCTCCCCTGATCCTGCTCACCGGCGCTACCGGATTTGTCGGACGGCAGGTGCTGCGGGCGCTGACGGCCCGGGGTTGCGCCGTTCGGCTGGTCGTGCGGGACGGGACGCAGGAGCGCGTCACCCGGTCGGCGGCAATTGAGCAGGTCATATCGACGCCGGACATGTGGTCGGAAAACGTTGCCTGGTGGAGCCGGGTGTGCAGGGACGTGGACACGGTCGTCCATGTCGCCTGGTATGCCGAGCCCGGCCAGTATCTCCGGTCGCCGATAAACCGTGAGTGTCTGGCGGGAACGCTGCGACTGGCGCAGGGGGCGACAGAGGCCCGGATCCGCCGGTTTGTCGGGATTGGCACCTGCTTTGAATACGACCTCGACGCCGGCCGGCTGACCGTCGCGACGCCCCTCAAGCCATCGACACCTTACGCGCAGGCGAAAGCCGATGCATTCCGCGCGCTCGCCCGGATGCTGCCCGCGGAGGGCATCGCGTTTGCGTGGTGCCGTTTGTTCTATCTCTACGGCGAGGGCGAGGACGGGCGCCGGCTGGTGCCCTATCTGCGTGCCCGCCTGGCCGCCGGCGAGCCCGCGGAACTCAGCAGCGGCACGCAAGTCCGCGACTATCTGGATGTCGCCGACGCCGGCCGCATGATCGCCGAGGTCGCGCTTGGCGGCGCGCAGGGCCCCGTCAACATCTGCTCCGCCATGCCGGTGTCGGTGCGGGAGATGGCCGAACGGATCGCCGACGAATACGGCCGCCGCGACCTGCTGCGGTTTGGCGCAAGGCCGGACAATCTGGTCGATCCGCCCTGCGTGGTCGGGGTTCGCGGCTAGACCGCGTCACAAGCCCGGCCGGACCCCGATTCCTGGTTAATCCCTGTTAACCATTGTCCGCTAGGACGGTGACTGCACACACGCTTGCTGCAGGAAGACGCCCATGAAGGCTCGACTCGAACCGCGAATCAATCTCTCCGGGCGCACGGCGCTTGAGACGGTCATTCCCCTCGGGACGCCGTTCATCGTGTTCGTCGATCCGGCAAGTGCGTGCAACTTCAAGTGCACGTTCTGCCCCACCGGTCATCGCGACATGATCGCCGAGACCGGGCGCTTCCAGGGCGCGATGAAATACGAGCTGTTCCAGAAGATCATCGATGACCTCGGCGCCTTCGACAAGCCGATCAGGGTGCTGCGCCTGTACAAGGACGGAGAGCCGTTTCTCAACAAGCGGCTGGCCGACATGATCGCCTACGCAAAACAGTCCGGCCACGTCGACTATATCGACACCACCACCAACGGCACGTTTCTCTCGCCGGAACGGGCCGGTCCCGTTCTCGAAGCCGGGATCGACAAAATCAAGATCTCGGTCGATGGCATGACCGAGGAGACCTATCTGCGCTTCACCGGTTTCAGGTTCGACTTTGCGAAGTTCGTCGAGAACGTGAAATGGGTTTATGCCAACAGGGGCAATTGCGAGATCGTCGTCAAGATTCCGAATGAGCTTGTCACCGAGGCGCAACGCCAGGAATTCTTCGACACATTCGGCAATCACTGTGATCGCATTTTCGTCGAGAATTTCGCGCCCTGCTGGCCGGAGTTCGACACCGAGGCCCATACCGGTTTCACCATCAGCAAGGGCATCTATCAGCAGGACATCGGCGATACCGACACCTGCCCCTACATTTTCTACGGCTACTCCGTGAACGCCGACGGGCTGGTCAGCTCCTGCTTTCTCGACTGGGGCCGCAAGCTGGTGATCGGCGACGTGCGCCAGCAATCGATGCAGGAGATCTGGAACTCGGAGCGCATGAACGCGCTGCGCCTGCAGCATCTTGAGGGCCGGCGGCGCGAGAACGGCGTTTGCGGCAATTGCGGCCAGCTCAGCCACTGCCTGCCCGACAATATTGACGCCCATCGCATGACACTGCTCACGCGATTCAGACAGACGGTGGCGCTTGACAACAGCGTCGAGCCGCCCGGCGGCATCAATCGCCGCCTTGTGGTGGAAGCCGCCGAGTGAAGCTGCTCCACATCGCGCCGCATCTCGGCGGCGGCGTCGGCAAGGCTCATGCCGCTATTGCCGCCGCGCTGCCGGACGACGTCGAGCAGACATTCCTGCTGCTGGAAGCGCCACGCGACAGCCGCCACGTCACCGCGCTCGCTGCGGCTGGCGCCCGTATCATGGTGGCTGACGGGCTCGAGCGGGTGGCGCGGCTGGCACGCGAGGCGGACATCGTCCAGTTCGAGTTCTGGAACCATCCGCGACTGCTCGAATGCCTGGCGCGCTGTGAATTTCCGGCCATGCGCAGCGTGTTCTGGTCGCATATTTCCGGTCTTGCCCCGCCGCTCATCCCGCCGGGCCTGATGATGGAGGCGGGCCGTTTCGTTTTCACCACGGAGGCCTCGCTCTCGCTGCCTGCAGTTGCGGCGCTGAACAAGGCGGCACGCGGTAAAATTGCGGCGATCAACAGCGGCTTTGGATTTGCAAACGTGGCCCGGCGCAGGGCGGCACCCGGACGGACGCCGTCGATCGCCTATCTCGGTACGGTTGATTTCGTGAAGCTGCATCCGTGCTTCTTCGACGCAATCGATGCCCTGATCGGCAGTGACATCCGGGTTCATGTATGGGGGCGGACCGACCACTCAGGCCCGGTTGCCGCCCGCGTGCAGGCCATGCGTCATCCGGACCGCATTGTGTTGCATGGCGAGACCGCGGATCCCGCCACCGCATTGGCCGACGCCGACATCCTCTTCTATCCGCTGCAGTCCCATCACTACGGAACGGCCGAGAACGCGCTGCTCGAAGCAATGTCGCTGGGCCTGACGCCGGTGGTTCTGGCCAATCCGGCCGAAAAAGGCATCGTTCGTGACGGCGAAACCGGATTCGTTGCGCACTCGACCGAGGAGTGCGTCTCGCTGTTGCAGATGCTGCTGTTGTTGCCGGAACTGCGCGACAGGATCTCGGGCAATGCGGCGCGCTTTGTTGCGGAAAAACGCGCACCGGACCAGTCCGTGCGCGACTTCATGATTTTGTGGCTGGGCCTGATGGCGGAGCCGGCAAGGCACTGCGATTTCCGCGGCGCAATCGGCGAGACGCCGGCCGACTGGTTTCTCGCCACCCAGTGCGGATCAGGCACCGTCTGGCGGGCGCCGCGCGGGACACTGCCGGAACCTGCCGCAAAAGGGACGCTTGCGCATTTTGAAAGGGTCTTTGCCGGGGATGAATCGCTGGCGCGACTGCGCCATCGGCGGCGCGTGAGGCGCCACGTCCTACGGCGCCGGACGACGCGCGCAGTCGCCTAGGGTATCCGAACGCTTCTAGAGCGAGCGGCTGAGTGCCAGCGGCTGACTTGCCGCCGTGTTCGGCCTGTTGGCCTTTCCGGATGCGCCGT
>CAZUDR010000245.1:0-5525 GCA_964618715.1 uncultured Undibacter sp.
CCGACCCCCGGTTTGTCATGGATATCCCCAGCCCTCTCTCCCTTCACATTTCGGTCGAACAGTGGCCGATCCGCGGCAGTTTCGCCATCAGCCGGGGCGCCAAGACAGAGGCCGTGGTCGTCGTGGCCGAGCTTGCCGACGGCCAGGCGCGGGGCCGCGGCGAATGCGTCCCCTATGCGCGCTATGGCGAAAGCGTCGAAAGCGTCCGCGATTCGATTGACGCCATGCGGCCGCGGCTGACCGCCGGCCTGACCCGCGATGCCCTGCGGGATGCCATGCCGGCGGGCGCAGCCCGCAACGCGCTCGACTGCGCCTTGTGGGATCTGGAGGCAAAACGCGGTCGCCGCCCGGTGCATGAGATCGCCGGCCTGCCGGCGCCACGCCCGCTGACGACCGCCTATACGCTCTCCCTCGACGCGCCTTCCGCCATGGCGGATGCCGCCGGCAAGGTTGCGTGGCGCAGACTGCTCAAGGTCAAGCTCGGCGCCGACGGCGATCCCGCGCGCATTGCTGCGGTGCGCGCCGCGGCGCCGCAGGCAACGCTCATCGTCGACGCCAATGAAGGATGGAACGACGGCAACCTCGTCGCCAATCTCGCCGCCTGCGCCCGGGCCGGCGTGGCCCTGGTCGAGCAGCCGCTGCCGGACGGCCGCGACGCTGCGCTGGCAGGCATGGCACGGCCGATCCCGGTCTGCGCCGACGAGAGCGTTCATGACCGCAGTTCACTTGGCCGCCTCGCCGGCAAGTACGACGCGGTCAATATCAAGCTCGACAAGGCCGGCGGGCTGACCGAGGCGCTGGCCATGGCAGAGGTGGCGGAGCAACGCGGCTTCACCCTGATGGTCGGCTCCATGGTGGCGACGTCGCTTGCGACGGCGCCGGCCATCCTGCTGGCGCAGAAGGCTCGCTACGTCGATCTCGATGGCCCGCTGCTGCTGGCCGGGGACCGCGCCGACGGCCTCGTCTATCACGACAGCGAGGTCGACCCCCCGGCCCCCGCCCTGTGGGGCTGATGCCGCGGCTGGGCCAATTGACCTCGGTCAATGCGGACCCTCGCAAACGGACGCATCTGGGCCGCATGGCCAGACCCGCGACCAGTGCCTCGTTCGCCTACATTGCCGACCGGCTGCGCGCCCATGCACGGCTGTGCCGGCAGGTGGCGCTGGAATGCCGTGGCGAACGTGGCGCCGGCGAGTTTGCGCGGCTGGCGGACCACTGCAGCCGGACCGCGAACGAACTCGCGACGGTCATTTCCGCTGCCGAATCGACCCGGTACCACTGAGCCGGTACGCCCGTCCCGTGCGTCGGCGTGTCGCCGCCGGGGAACCCGGTTTTCCCGGTCCGAACTCTAATCTCCTGTATTTGTTCACGAAATGTGCCCGGCTGTTGGTTAACCAAACCTTTCCGCCGGGCGCGCCTTTGGCTTACACTTGCGCCAAAATAGCTCGTCAAGAACGACCAAAACGGTGACAGGGGACGCGGTAATGCGGGTTCGGGGCTTCTTGCTTGCAGCTATCATGTTGGCGTGCAGCGGCGCTTCGGCGTCGGCCACCATGCGCATCGCCGACGACCGTGGCGGCCAGATTGGCCAGTACCTTCACGCCTTTGCCCAGCTGCGCTCTTCCGGCGAGCGCGTCGTCATCGACGGCAACTGTCTGTCCGCCTGCACGCTGGTGCTCGGCATGATCCCGCGCAACCGGATGTGCGCGACCGAGCGTGCCAGGCTCGGCTTCCACGCCGCCTGGCTGCCCGACCGCGACGGCAAACAGGTCACCAGCAAGATGGGAACGCGGGCCTTGTGGAAGATTTATCCGCTATCGGTGCGGCGCTGGATCAACCGCAATGGCGGCCTGTCGCGGCGGATGATCTACATGCAGGGACGCGACCTCTACGCCTTCGTGCCCAGCTGCGCCCGCACCCGCGCAATCGAGGCGCGCTCACGCCGTTCCTATCCGAGGCCGACGCATTATCAGGACGCAAACGCTGCCAGCTATCGCTAGCAGCGTCATCGCCGCATAGGCGCCGCTGCCGAACGCGTCGTACAGCCAACCAGACAGGGCAATCGCGCCCGCCATTGCCGCCCCGGCCGCGATGGACAGGTAGCCCTGCGCCGTGGCGGCCTGCCCGACCGGTGCATGACGCGCGATATACGTGAGCGCTCCAAGGTGGGTCGCGCCGAAGGACAATGCATGCAGCACCTGCAGCACGGGCAACAGCACGCCCGGCGGATCGGCCGCCATCGCCGCCCAGCGCACGGCGGCGCCGGCGCCGCCGGCGATCAGCAGTACGGTCGGCTGGATGAACGGCGGTAACCGTCCCTGCACCGCAAACAACACGATTTCGGCGACGACGCCGAGCGCCCACAGGGCGGCGATTGTCGCGCCGCTGAACCCGTCAGCACGCCAGTCGAGCGCCGAAAAACCGTAAAAGACCGCGTGGCTCGCCTGTATGAGGCTTGCAGCCGTCACCACCGCAACGAATGCGGGATCACGCAACAGGCTGCGTCGCGCCGCTTGCGGTCCTGGCGTCTCATGCGCTGCGGCTGACAGCGGCGCCAGCGTCACGGCGGCAAGCGCAAGTCCCGCGCTCGCCGCGACGATCAGCCAGATCAGATCGCGCGCCGGCAGCACGTCGGCGACAAAGCCGGCGGCGAAAGTGCCAACGATAAATGCCGCCGAGCCCCACAGCCGCACCGGCCCGTAGGTGCGCCCGCGCGCGGCGAGACCGCGCAGCGCGTAGGTCTCGGCCAGCGGCATGACCGGCGTGAATACCAGCGACACAACTGCATAGACAATCAGAACCGCGGTTGCGCCTTCGGCGAAACCGAGGAGCAGGTAGCCGGCCAGGCTGGCGAGACTCGTGATCACCAGTGTGGCGCGAATGGCATCGCGGCGGTCGGCGGCGCGCGTGGCGACCGGAACCGCGAGGACGCGGGCCACCATGGGCAGCGCCAGCAGCACGCCGATCAGGGCGGGATCGAGCCCCTTGGCCTTGAGCCAGACCGGGAAGAACGGCAGGTGCACACCGGTCAGCACAAAAAGTGCGGCGTAGAACGCCGCCAGCCGCGTGGCAAATCCGGACGCAAGGGAAAAACCGGCCATCTCGCCGTCAATCTACGGGGACCGACGAGGCTGCGCCATGCGCAGGCTGGCCGAATCAAGCGGGGTGATGAATAAACTGGCCGGCACGGAATGCCCATGCCGAGCGAACCCACGGTGCCGGTGCCCGGAGCGTCGGACGAGGTACGCGAGCACGACTACGAGGCGCTGCACGCCGCGCTCTCGGCGAGTGCGCGCGGTCGTGCTTTTCTCACCGAATATACCCGACGTAACCGCAACGCCGACACCGAGGCCGTGCTCGACGCGCTGAGCCGGCTGGAGACACTGGTGCACAAGCGTCCCGCACCACAGCCGGCGCCGGGGGCGGTACGCGACGAGTTGCGCGGTCTGCTCGACACCATCCGCACCGCACGCCTGCCGGTCGCCGCCAGCGCCATGCCGGAGAAGGCAGCCAAACTGGCGGCACTCATCGCCGAACTGGAACATCGCATTGCGGGACTGATCGCGCCGGCTCCCGCCGGTGCACCGGCGCAGTTCATGGCGCATGCCCCCGTGCAGGCCGTGCGCCAAGTTGCGGCGCCTGCCCCGCCGGAGATCAAGCCGATCCCGCTGCACCTCGCCGTGGTGCCACCGTCGGAGGAACCGGAATTGCCGATCCCTTCGCCCGCGGCGCAGCCACCGGTCATCAAGCTGGTCGGCACCCTTGCGCGCATCCCGGAAATCGACTGGTTCGAGCCCGATCCGCTAGCTGACGATGACATCGAGGCTCTTCTGGCCGCGCCTCCGGTGGTCGAGACCGTCGATTTCGGCGAGCCCTCACCGGAGCCCGCCACGCCGGAGACGCCGTCACTGCCCCTGGTCGCCGCGGTGGCGCCGCCACCGGAGCCGGTCATGCCGGATCCCGTCAGTGATCTTCCGCCGGCCGATCCGCTGGCAGTCATCATGCTGCTGAGCGAGGAAGAGCGGCTGGCGTTGTTTACCTGACACGCGATTTGCGCGGGGCATCATCCGCGACAGCGGATGATCCGGAAATCACCGGCGTTTTCGTTTGAAACAGCACGCGCCGTTTGCCGGATGCCCCGCCTTCGCGGAGCATGACAACGTGTTTCAGACGCTGATCAGTTTCGCAATCAGTTCCGCGTCCACGTTGCCGCCGGACAGGATGCCGACCACGATCTTGCCTTTCACATCCAGCTTGCCGGCAAGCAGCGCAGCCAGACCGATCGCACCGCCCGGCTCCACCACCAGTTTCAGCTCGTAGAAGGCGTAACGCACCGCGTCGGCGACTTCGGAGTCGCTGGCGGTCAGCCCCTCGCCAATGAGGCGCTGCGTGATCGGAAAGGTGAGTTCGCCCGGGGTCGCGCTCATCAGCGCATCGCAGATGGTTCCGCTCGGATGCGGATTGCGCTCGCGCCGTCCGCTGCGGAACGAGCGCAGGGTGTCGTCAAAACCTTCGGGTTCGACGGTGTAGAGTTTCGCGCCCGGCACCCGGGCCTTGACGCCGAGCGAGGTTCCCGCGGCAAGTCCGCCGCCGGACGCGCCGATCACAACGATGTCGGGCACGATGTCTGCGCGCGCGAGGTCCTCGACGATCTCACGGCCGATGGTGCCCTGCCCGGCGATGATCAGCGGATCGTCGTAGGGCGGCACCAGGGTCGCGCCGCGTTCGGCGACAATTTTTCCGGCGATCGCCGCGCGGTCCTCGCTGTTGCGATCGTAAGGCACGACCTCGGCACCGAGCGCCAGCGTCCGGTCACGCTTGGCGCGCGGCGCATCGGACGGCATCACGATGGTGGCGCGCATGCCGAGAAGACGGGCGGCGGCCGCCACGCCCTGCGCATGATTGCCGCTGGAATAGGCGACGACGCCGGCCGCGCGCCTGTCTTGCGGAACTGAGGCAATTCTGTTGTAGGCGCCGCGGAACTTGAACGAGCCGGTGCGCTGCAAGGTCTCCGCCTTGAGGAAGACTCGCGCACCCAGACGTTCGTCGAGCACCGGCGCGTTGATCAGCGGCGTGCGCACGGCAACGCCATCGAGACGCCGGGCTGCCGCCTCGATGTCGGCGGCGGTGGGCAGGGTCTTGTCGGGAGCGCCCATGGCGGAACCTTGCGCCGCGGTGCGCGGCGCCGCAAGCGGAACCTTCCACAGGCGGGGCCGGTTAGGCCGCGATAGCCGCCCGCGTCGGCATGGTTTTGGCCGCTTCCGTCACATGCTGCACGAACAGGCGCGTACTCCGGTCCCAGCTCATGGACAACGCGAATTCACGGCAGACCGCCCGCGACAATCCCAAGGCCCCCAGGCAAGCGCGGTCCAGATCATCGTCCAGCACGCCGACCGGCGCTTCGCCGATCACGTCGCGCGGGGCCGTCACAGGAAACGCGGCCACCGGCACGCCGCTCGCCAGCGCCTCCAGCAACACCAGACCGAAGGTATCGGTAAGGCTGGGAAACACGAACACGTCGGCAC
>CAZUDR010000246.1:0-5511 GCA_964618715.1 uncultured Undibacter sp.
TGCAATTCACGTTGCTGCCATTGCGTGGCCAGGCCGACGGCTTCAACGCGCTCGCGCTTGGCCTCATCGGCTCCGCCTACTACGCCGGCTTCGTCGTCGGCTGTGTTCTCGCCCCCAACCTGATCCTGCGGGCCGGCCATATCCGGGCTTTCGCCGCGCTGGTGGCAATGGCGGCAGTGGTTGCTCTCGCCTATCCGTTGGCCAACATGGTCGCCGCCTGGGTTCTTTTCCGCCTCATCAGCGGCTTCTGCATCGCCGGTTTCTATCTGGTGATCGAAAGCTGGCTCAACGACCGCGCCACCAACGAGACGCGCGGACTGGTGATGTCGTCCTACATCATCGTGAACTATCTGGCGTTCACCGTCGGTCAGCTGATGGTGACAGTCTACCCGGTGACGGCGCCGGAAAGTTTCATGCTGGCGGCCATGCTGGCCTCGCTTGCCATCGTGCCGGTCGCGCTCACCCGCTCGGCGCAGCCGGCACCGATCACAATCTTCAGCTTCCGGCCGATGCAGCTCTACCACGCAGCACCGGTCGGGCTCGTGGCGAGCCTGATGGTCGGCCTGTCCATCGGGTCGTTTCTCAGTCTCGGCCCGCTGTCAGCGAGGGACAACGGACTCGACGTCGGTCAGGTGGCGCTGTTCATGGGGCTGGCAACGCTTGCCGGCGCATTCACGCAATGGCCGGTGGGGCGGCTGTCCGACCGTCACGACCGTCGGCTGGTCCTGCTCGCCCTGCTGATCTGCGCTGCGGCAACGGGGATCCTGCTGTGGCTCTTCGCCGTTTCGGGTCCGCTGCTACTGATATTCGGCTTCCTGTTCGGCGCGTTCGCATTGCCCGGCTATTCGCTTGCCGCCGCGCATGCCTATGACAAGACGCCGGTGAGCGATACGGTGCCGACGGCCGCAACGCTGCTGCTCGCCAATGCATTGGGTGCCTCGATTGGCCCGCTGTTGGCGCCGCTGGTGATGTCGGCGCTCGGTCCGCGCTCGCTGTTTCTGTTCATTGCACTTATTCAGTTGCTGCTGGCGGCTTATGTGTTCTATCGCACCACGGTCATGCCGTCGCTGAGTGGACCGGAGAAGACGGAATTCGAGTTTGTCGCCACCTCGCCGGTCGGCGGTGTTGTCACCGGCGAACTGCCGGACGTGACGGATCCCTCTGTGGTCGTGCCGGAGCCGTATGAACCGGACAACACGGGCGACGAGACGACGCCGATCTCCTAGACTGACGGCATCCGCGCCGGTCAACAGAACGCAGAAACAACACGAGGGAGAACAGCAATGCCGAAAGCCTATTGGGTGGTGACTTATCGGTCGGTGAAGAACCCGGATGCCTGGCAGGCCTATGCCAAGCTGGCGGGGCCGGCGCTCACCGCGTCGGGCGGACGCTATCTCATGCGCGGCAAGCCGGCGAAGACCTACGAGGCCGGCCTCGACGAGCGGGTGGTCGTGGTGGAATTTGACAGCGTGGAGCAGGCGATCGCCGCCCACGATACGCCCGCCTACAAGGAAGCGCTGAAAGTGCTGGGCACCGGCAATGTCGAGCGTGATATGCGCGTGGTGGCGGGAGAGGACTAGATCTCTTCGCTTGCGATGATCGTCCCGCGCATGCGGAGACGGTCTGACAACGCCCCCTGTCGTGACCTCTGACGGATTCCGGGCCCCCCGGCCGCGCACGTTGGCCGGGGCGACGGGATCAATTGCCGCGGTTGGTCAGGTAGGGATAGCGCTGGCGTGCTTCGTGCGCCTGGATCTGCGCCTCGGTGAAAATCTCGTAGGCCGTCGTCAGGAACGCGCCGATGCGGGC
Organism: uncultured Undibacter sp.; assembly: GCA_964618715.1. Taxonomy (GTDB): domain Bacteria; phylum Pseudomonadota; class Alphaproteobacteria; order Rhizobiales; family Xanthobacteraceae; genus Pseudolabrys. The sequence goes on from CAZUDR010000246.1 coordinate 1,810, forward strand.
GATCACCACACGCGGCGAAATCAGTTTCGGCAGCCGCGGGGCATGAACTTGCAGGGTCGACATCGTTTTCACTCCTTGATGCGGCACGCGCCGCGTATTGACCGTCACAGGTGCGACGCGTTGGACAGGAAGCGGCGCTCGATCTCGCGCTCGGCTTCGTCGGTGAATTTGGCGTTCGAGCCGCCGAGATAACGGGCGATGTCACGCTCGACCTGGCGGGTCCGCGCCTCGACCAGCGCATCAACGAAGCGGCGGAACAGGCCGGGCTTCTTCGGCGCAGGCGACCGCGCATAGGCGAGGTCATGCGGGACAGAAACAGTGTGGGCGTAAGCCATGGATGCCGTTCTCCTCTATCAGAGCCGATCCAGGGCGTTTTCCCTCGTATTTTCTTAGTGTTATTGCACTGCAATATACGTCGGGCCAGCCCCTCGGGTAGACCCGGAATGGCATGCGTTCCATGCACGGAATTCAAAGCTTGGGCGGACCGCCGGAACGCGGACGGGAGGCGCGATTTTGTGTCCGCGCGGCGCGCCTTCGCGCAACAAACCGCCGCGCCATGGGCTGCCCGCAGACACTTTTTGTCCGGCGGGAAATAACCGCCACGTTCTGCGTTGTTCCGGCACAGCCACAGAGCAACACAGGAGGACAACCATGACGGCCCGGGACAGGGGTCTCACCCCAAGCGACGAGGGCGATGCGCGCGGTCTGGCGCTGGGACGTGCGCAGGGCGAGGCCTTCGGCCGTACGCTCCGGCACATGATCGAGGACGTCGCCGACGGCGGCGCCGAGATCGAGAGCGGCGACTACCTGATTGGCTACGCCGTGGAGAAAGCCGAAGGCATGTATGTGCCGAAGAATGGCAAGCTGGAATGGCAGGAGCCCGGGGACGAAAACATCCACATCGAGATTTCGGTCCGTGACAAGGCGGACGGCCGGCTGATCCCGGGGCTCGACATCGACGTGACGGTGATCGACGAGGAGGGCAAGGAGATCGGCACCCACCGCCATCCCCTGCTCTGGCATCCCTATCTCTATCACTACGGCCGCAACTGGGTTGTGCCCGGTGACGGCACCTACAGTCTGCGCGTGCGCTTTCCGGCGCCGCGGTTTCACCGCCACGACAAGACCAACGGCAACCGCTTCAGCAACGGCGCCGACGTGACGTTCGATAACGTGGAACTGGAGACCGGACAGGACTAGAGCAATCGCACCGTCGGCCTGCCCTCCCTCACCACGCAACCCGTTCGGGCGGGGCAGCAGTCGCACGGCGCTTGCAGCGGTCGTTTGACCGTCTTGCCCCGCGCGTTACCATTGGCTTCGAGTGTGTCCACCAACGGCCGGAGCCCGCCCATGCCCAAAGGTTACTGGATCACGTTTTATCGCGAGATTTCGGACCCCGACAAGCTCGCCGCCTACGCCAAGCTGGCCCCGGCGGCGACCGCGCCGTTCGGCGCACGTTATCTCGCCCGCGGCAATCCGCAGGCAATCTTCGAGGCGGGCCAGAAGGAGCGCGTCGTCGTCACCGAGTTTCCCAGCCTGGAGAAGGCGGTCGCCGCGCATGACTGTCCCGCCTACCAGGACGCGGTGCGCGTGCTGGGCGGCGGCGCGGTGCGCGACGTGCGCATCATCGAAGGTCAGGAGTGACACGCCGGTAGCCGCGGGATCCGGACAATGCCGGACAAACCGGCGCCCATCGACGATGTGCGCGAGATCTCCAGGCTCGCCTACGGGTTCATGGGTTCGAAGGCGCTGTTCGCGGCGCTCGAGCTTGACCTGTTCACGCTGCTCGCCGCCGGGCCGAGGACCGCGGAGGAACTCGCCGGCGAGACCGGGATTGCGCGTCAGCGGCTGGTGACGCTGCTGACCGCCTGCGTCAGCGTGGGACTGCTGTCGAAGGCCGGCGACCGCTATGCGAATGCGCCGGCGGCGCAAACCTATCTGTCGCGCAGTTCGCCGCGCTATTTCGCCGATTATTACCGCTTCCAGATCGATCGCCAGATCTATCCGGCCTTCGCCCATCTGGGCGATGCCCTGCGCGGAGAACGGCGCGATCTCTACAACGTCACGCAGGACCAGGAGGAAGCCGACTACTTCATCCGCGCCCAGCATTCCGGCTCGCTGGGGCCGGCCGTCGTGTTGAGCCGCCAGGTTGATCTTTCGAGCCATCGCAGGCTGCTCGACGTCGCAGGCGGGAGCGGCGCCTTTTCCATCACCCTGTGCCAGCGGTTTCCGGAGCTAACCGCCACCATCCTCGATTTCCCGGCGGTGCAGCCGCGCGCCGCGCGGTTCGTCGCCGAGGCGGGGCTCGCCGACCGCATCCGCTTCCTGCCGGGCGATGCCTTCGCCACCGACTGGCCGGACGGCAACGACGTCGTGCTGATCTCGTATCTCCTCAGTGCGGTCGGCGCGCAGGCGATTCCCGAACTGCTGCGGCGCGCCTTCGCCGCCCTGCGGCCCGGCGGGACGCTGCTGCTGCACGATTTCATGGTGGACGACGACGCGACCGGCCCGACCTCCGCCGCGCTGTGGCTGCTGTTCAGCCTCCTGTGCGACCCGGACGCCGCGATGCTGACGCCGCAGCTCGTCACCGGCCTGGTCACGGATGCGGGGTTTGTCGACGCCGGGTGCCGCGAAACGATCCCGACCATCACGCGCATGGTCATGGCGCGGAAACCGGGCTGACGGCAGCCGATCAGGAACGGAACGGCGACCCCTCGGAACCCGACGACAGCAGCGCGGCCTGCGTGCGGCTCTTCAGATTCAGCCGCTTCAGGATTGCCGAGACATGCAGCTTGACAGTGTTGGGCGAGCGGGCGAGCGCCTTGGCGATTTCCTTGTTGGTCTTGCCCTCGCCGAGCAGGCGCGGCACCTCGGCCTGCCGCCGGCTCAGCCGAACCTCGGACGCTGCCGTCCGGTCCGTATCGCCGCGCGCTGCGCGCGGCCGGCGCCCCGGCGGATCACCCTTGACCATGGTGGCGAGCTGGCGCGACAGCTGGGTCGACACCGACTGTTCGACGGCGCCGCCGATCGCGGCCAGATCCACGGCGGGCCGCCGCGATCCGCGGCGCCTTGCGCCACCGCGAGACGGCATCATGCCGGTGAGGTTGACGTGCAGCAGCGCCACCCCGGACGGCGCATCGAGCGAGAGCGGCACGCCGATGAGCGAGAACCAGCGCTGCCGCTTCGGCGAGTGACACGGATAGACGTGCGTCAGCAGATCGAGCCGCCCCGCCAGCAGGGCCTTCAGGTTCTTTGCGAAGCGGCCCATGCCCGGCTCGCTCGCGCGGCAGAATTGCAGGTAATCGGTTCCGACCGCGAAACCGTCGAGGCGCAATCCGTTGCGCCGGCCGAAATCCTTCCAGGTGTCGTTGACCGCGACGATCCGCCCGGAGGGATCGAGGATCGCGACGCTGGCAGGCAGGGATTTCAGCGTCTTAAGCGGGGATGCTTTTTCCTTCATCATCGACGTGCAGAACCAGCCGGGAGGCACACAACCAGTATAGGCGTTTCGGGCTATTGCTTCTACCAAAACGAGCATGAGACTCGGGCGACGGGCCTTGACCAGATCAAGACCTTTCGAGACAGCAATATGCATGTCTCGCGGCGATTACCTGGAGCTGCGCGCATGGGTCAACTGATGTTCCGCTGTGTCGAGACGGGCCGCGAGTTGCGGCTGTTGGAGGGACACACCGGTTGCGTCCG
>CAZUDR010000247.1:0-5510 GCA_964618715.1 uncultured Undibacter sp.
CGATCGACCGATCTTCATCATCGGCATGCCGCGCTCCGGCAGCACGCTCATCGAACAGATTCTGGCGAGCCATCCGCAAGTAGAAGGCGGGGGCGAGTCGCCGGTTTTCCCGGACGCGCTGGCGTCGCTCACGACCGGTGCGGCGGACTATCCGGAGCTTGTCGAAGGGATGGTCCAGGCGCAGTTTGATGAACTGGGCTCGGCCTATCTTGCACGGACCGCGTCGAGCGCGCCTGCATCAACGCGTTGCACCGACAAGTGCCTCCTCAATTACCAGTATGTTGGCCTGATCCGGCTGGCGTTGCCGAATGCGCGGATCATTCATGCGTGCCGCAATCCGGTCGACACCTGCGTGTCCTGCTTTTCCATCCTGTTCGCTGACGAGCAGCCGTTCACCTACGACCTCGGCGAACTCGGCCGGTTCTACCGTGTCTACGAAAGGCTCATGCAGCACTGGCGCGCTGTGCTGCCGGACGACGCCATGCTGGATGTGCAATACGAGGACGTGGTGGCGGACCTGGAGACACAGGCACGTCGTATCGTCGCCTATTGCGGCCTGGAATGGGACGACGCCTGCCTTGCGTATCACAAGACGGCGCGTCCGGTGGCCACCGCCAGCGCCGCACAGGTGCGCCAGCCAATCTACACGGGCTCGGTCGAGCGCTGGCGCCGGTACGGGGAGCAGCTGAAGCCGTTGCTGGAAGCGCTGGGGCGATCGGAGTGAATCGACCCGTTTCGGACAGCTGGCGACCCCGGCTGGATTCGAACCAGCGACCCTCAGCTTAGAAGGCTGATGCTCTATCCGGCTGAGCTACGGGGTCGTTGCCGGCCCCCGGTTTACCTGTCCGGCGCCGGCGTGGAAAGGTGGTCGGGGCGGCGCAAGCGCCCGCCACACATCGATCAGGGTTCCGCAATGAGCCGGATTGCCGATTTGACCTGCGCTGCGCTGGCCGAGGCCTACCGCGCGGGTACTCTGTCGCCGGTCGAGGTCGCGCGCGACACGCTGGTCCGCATCGCCGCCGCCCGCGACATCAACGCCTTCATGCCGATCGATCCGGCGCCCGTGATGGAAGCGGCCGGCGCATCGGAAGCGCGCTGGCGGGCAGGCGCGCCGCTCGGTGCGCTCGACGGCGTGCCGGCCACCGTCAAGGACAATATCTGGCTCAAGGGCCAGCCGACCCGGCGTGGTTCGACGACGACCGATTCGGCGCCTGCGACCGAGGACTCGCCTGCTGTGGCGCGGCTGCGCGAGCAGGGCGCCGTCATTCTTGGCAAGACCACCATGCCGGAGCACGGCTGGATTGGCGTCTGCCATTCGCCGCTGACAGGGATTACCCGCAACCCCTGGAACCGCAGCCACACGCCCGGCGGCTCGACCGGTGGCGGTGCGGCGGCGGCCGCGCTCGGGCTCGGCATCCTGCATCTGGGCACCGACGGTGCGGGCTCACTGCGGATCCCGGCCGCGTTCACCGGCGTCGTCGGCATGAAGCCGAGCTTCGGCCGCGTGCCCGTCTATCCGGCGTTGCTGCTCAATGTCATTTCACACCAGGGTCCCATCACGCGCACGGTGGCCGATGCGGCCGCCATGCTGTCGGTGATCGGCCGGCCCGACGGCCGCGACATGGCTGCATGGACCGAGCCGGGAACCGACTTCGCCCATAACCTGGAGGGCGGCGTGCGCGGCCTGCGCATCGCGTACTCGCCCCGGCTCGGCTCGGTGAATAACCTTGCTCCCGACATCGAGGCGGGCGTGCAGGGTGTGGCACACGCACTGGAGGCGGAGGGTGCCATCGTCGAGGCGGCCGATCCGCCGCTCGAGCGCGCGCTCGACCTGATCCAGACCATGTGGTGGCCGGTGGCAACCGCCATCGTGGACAGCGTCCCGGCTTCGCGCCGTGACGAGATGGATCCGGGTTTCCTGGCCATTGCGGAGCGGGGCCGGGCGTTCTCGGTCGGTGACTATCTCGCCGCCTATGCTGCGCGCTCGGCCCTCTACAACGCCATGCGTGGTTTTCATGAACGCTACGATCTGCTGCTCACGCCAACGATGCCGGTGACCGCGCCGAAGGTGGGTGAGGAAATGCCGGATTGGGACGGCTTCGGCGATGACTGGCTGAACTGGTCGCCCTACACCTATCCGTTCAACCTCACGCAGCAGCCGGCGATCTCGGTGCCGTGTGGCGTTGCCGGTGACAACCTGCCGATGGGCGCGCAACTGGTCGGCCGGCTGGGCGACGATGCCCTTGTGCTGCGCGCAGCGTGCACGGTCGAGAAGGCTCGGCCGATGCCTCCGCCTCCCATGCCCACCTGAGCTTCTGAGCTGTAATTTATCAACAAAATTATTAGGTTATGAAAGAATATTGATGTGGCTCATCCTGTTTTTCAGCGCATCGCCCTAACATACTGAAGTCGGGCTCCCTTGCTTGCTCCCAGACGGTCGAAAAGCCTGTCCAGCCATGCCCTCGACACCATCAGGGGCTCAAATGATAGTGAGGCGGCGCCAGATTCCGGAAACGGCTCACGGATTTTCGGACAGGATCGCGCAGGGGTAATTCGGGAGGTCTCGTCGATGTTTTGCACTGTCCGCGCGGGTCTGGCCGCCGCGTTGCTCGTCTTTCTCGCGCTCCCCGCCGCGGCCGCTACCGATACCGGCAAGGCGTTTCAGCGCAGCAATCTTGACGAGGCCGCGATCACCCTTGAAGCGCAGATCCGCGGCGACGCCGGAACCGTGACCAAGTCGGCAGAAACGCTTCGCAAGGAAGCTGACGCAGCGTTCGGCCAGCAGGATTACCGCACCGGCATGCTGGTGCTTGGCCGGCTGGTAACGGCGGCGCCCGATACAGCCGCGAACTGGCTGAGGCTCGCCCGGACGGTGCTCCAGATCAAACCGCGCGACGAGCGCGAGCGCGCCTTCCTGCTCGATCGGGCGTCAACGGCTGCCTATATCGCCTATCAGCGTGCTCAGGACCCGGCGGTGGAAGCCGAAAGCCTTGCCGTGCTCGGCCGGGCACTGGAGGACCGGAAGGATTGGCGCGGCGCGCTGGACGCCATGCGGCTTTCGCTCGGCCTGCGCGAGTCCGCCGACCTGCGTGGCCAGTATGAGCGTCTGCGTACGCAACATGGATTCCGGCTGCTCAACTACACGGTGGATTCCGACGCGGTCTCGCCGCGCGCCTGTTTCCAGTTTTCGGAGAGCCTGCCCGGCACGCGCACCGATTTCTCTCCCTATGTTGCGGTGGCGGGCCAGGATCGGCCCGCACTTTCAATCGACGACAAGCAGTTGTGCGTGCAGGGGCTGGCGCATGGCGAACGGTACGCGATCACTTTGCGTGCCGGGTTGCCGTCGGTCGTGCACGAGACGCTGGCCAGGACAACGGAATTCACCATCTTCGTGCGCGACCGAAAACCGTTCGTGCGCTTTTCCGGCAAGGCCTATGTGCTCCCGCGTACCGGTCAGCAAGGCATTCCGGTGCTCAGCGTCAACAGCGAGGCAGTGGAGCTTGCGATTTACCGGATCGGCGACCGCAATCTTGTCGATACGATGCTGGGTTACGATTTCCAGCGCAACATCAGCGGTTACGAGGCAGACCGGCTCGCGCGGGAGAGCGGGACCAGGGTGTGGAGCGGCGAACTCGGGGTCGAGCAGAAACTGAACGCGGAAGTTACCACCGCTTTTCCGGTGGGCGAGGTGCTGAAGGATCCCGGGCCCGGCATCTATGCGATAACGGCGCGGCCGAAGGAACAGGTCGGCAACGACTGGGAACAGCAGGCGACCCAGTGGTTCATCGTCTCCGACCTCGGACTCACCGGCTATTCCAGCCACGACGGTATCGACGTTTTCGTCCACTCCCTGGCGTCTGCCCAGCCGGTCGGTCAGATTTCGGTGCGCCTGATCGCGCGCAACAACGAGGTCCTTGCCACCCGCGAGACCGACGGAGATGGTGTTGCCCATTTTGAAGCAGGGCTTGCGCGGGGGGAGGGCGGCCAGTCGCCGGCGGCGATCGTTGCCCGCGGCAAGGAGGACTATGCATTTCTCAGCCTGAAGTCCCCCGGCTTCGACCTGTCGGACCGTGGGGTTGCGGGGCGGGCAGTACCTGCCGGGCTTGACGCCTTCGTCTACACCGAGCGCGGCGTTTACAGGACCGGCGAGACGGTCCACGCAACGGCATTGCTTCGTGACGTCCGCGGCAATGCAGCACCGAACGTGCCGCTCACGCTGGTGATGGAACGACCGGACGGCGTCGAGTATCGCCGCGCACTGGTCGCCGACGAGGGCCTTGGTGGCCGGACCTGGAGCGTGCCGGTTGTCTCGACCGCGATGACGGGGACTTGGCGGCTGCGTGCCTTCACCGACCCCAGGCAGCCGCCCGTCGGTGAAGCCACTTTTATGGTCGAGGACTATGTGCCCGACCGCATCGAGTTCGACCTCACATCGGATGCCAGGGCGATCGCGGCCGATGATCCTGTGGACGTCGTTGTGGACGGGCGATTTCTCTATGGTGCGCCGGCGTCCAGGCTCGATCTCGAAGGCTCGGTCACGATTGCCGCGGCGAAAGAGCGGCCGGGCTTCCCGGGCTATCATTTCGGGCTGACTGACGACGAGGTGACGGCGACGCGACAGGAATTGCCCGAGTTGCCGCAAACGGACAGCGCGGGCAAGGCGCGGTTCCCCGTTGCGCTCGATGCCTTGCCGCAGACCACACGGCCGCTGGAAGCGCAAATCACCGTCGGTATGGCGGAGTCCGGCGGCCGCGCGGTCGAGCGCAAGCTGACCCTGCCCGTCCGCCCGGCCGCGCCGATGATCGGGATCAAGCCGCTGTTTTCCGGGCGCGCGCCTGGTGACGGCGCCAATGCCGATTTCGACGTGGTCGTGGCGGCGCCGGACGGCAGCACGCAGGCACGCGACGGTCTTCCCTACGAGTTGCTGAAGGTGACCACGTCCTATCAGTGGTACCGGCAAAACGGGCAGTGGCAGTTCGAGCCGGTCAAGCGGACCGAACGCGTGGCCAACGGGACGCTGGACGTGTCTGCGGACAAGCCCGGGCACCTGTCGCTGCCGGTACAATGGGGCCGCTATCGCCTCGAAGTCACCACCGGCGACCCCAATGGTCCGATCACTTCGCTGGCCTTTGACGCCGGGTTCTACGCGGAGTCGGCGGCGGACACGCCCGATCTGCTGGAACTGGCGCTCGACCGGACCGACTACACGGCCGGCGAGACCATGGTGCTGACGGCGACGGCGCGCACGGCCGGCCGTCTCACCATCAACGTGTTCACCGACCGCCTGGTCGCCAGCAGGGAGCAGGACGTCGGCCCCGGCGCCGCAAAGGCAACGCTGACGGTGGGTCGGGACTGGGGCACCGGCGCGTATGTGGTGGCCACGCTCCGGCGCCCGCTCGACGCGCCCGCCCGGCGCATGCCGGGGCGGGCCATCGGCGTGAAATGGTTTTCCATTGACAAATACGCGCACACGCATGGCATGACCCTGGATCTGCCCAAGACGCTGCGGC
>CAZUDR010000248.1:0-5506 GCA_964618715.1 uncultured Undibacter sp.
GCTAAAAGGCCGGGGACACGTGAGAGTGAGCCCGGCCGAGAGATTTCTCTCCGGCCGGTTTTTTGTTGGCCCTCCGCTGCGCCACGCGGAGGGCCTGAAGGAGACTCGCGATGTCTGCGTCTGCCGCGAAAAGTTATCGTCCCGAAACCCGCCTGGTCCATTCCGGCACATTGCGCTCGCAATTCGGCGAGACGTCGGAAGCGCTTTTCCTCACCCAGGGCTACGTCTATCCGACTGCAGAGGAATGCGAGGCACGCTTCTCCGGCAAGATTCCGGGCTATGTGTACTCGCGCTACTCGAACCCGACCATGACCATGTTCGAGCAGCGCATGGCCGCGCTGGAAGGCGCCGAGGCAGCACGCTCGACCGCGACCGGCATGGCGGCGGTGACCACCGCGCTGATGGGTCAGGTCAAGGCGGGCGATCATATTGTCGCCGCCAAGGCCCTGTTCGGCTCCTGCCGCTGGGTGATCGAGGACTGGCTCGGCCGGTTTGGCGTCGAGTCAACCCTGGTCAACGGCGCCAATCTCGATGAATGGAAGAACGCGGTGCGCAAGAACACCAGGACGTTCTTCATGGAAACGCCGACCAATCCGACGCTGGAGGTCTATGACATCGCGGCGATCGCCGACATCGCCCACAATGCGGGCGCGACACTGGTGGTGGACAATGTGTTTGCCACCCCGCTCTATCAAAGCCCGCTCGCCCTCGGTGCCGACTGCGTCGTCTACTCGGCGACCAAGCATATCGATGGCCAGGGCCGCTGCCTCGGCGGGATTATCCTGTCGTCGGAAAAATTCATCATGGATCACGTGCACCAGGTGATCAGGCAGAGCGGCCCGTCATTGTCGCCGTTCAATGCATGGGTGATGCTGAAAGGGCTGGAGACCCTGCCGGTCCGCGTGCAGCGGCAGACCGACACCGCGGCCGCCGTCTCTGTCGCGCTCAACGGCCACAAGAAACTGACCCGGTTGATCTATCCGGGCCGGCCCGACCATCCGCATGCCGACATCATCCGCAAGCAGATGAAGGCGGGCTCGACGCTGGTCTCTTTCGAGATCAAGGGCGGCAAGGAAGGCGCTTTCCGCTTTCTCAACGCGCTCAGGCTGATCGGCATCACCAACAATCTCGGCGACGCCAAGACGCTGATCACCCATCCGACCACGACGACCCATCAGCGCCTGACGCCGGCGCAGCGCGCCGAGCTTGGCATCGGTGACGGGCTGGTCCGGTTGTCGTGCGGGCTCGAGCACCCCGACGACATCATCGAGGACCTGCTGACTGCGCTGGATGCAGCGTAGACGAGGCCGTCAGGGGGGAGCGTCCGGCTGCGCGGTCGCCGAGATGACCGGCGCTGGACGCGTGGCGGCTTCGGCGATTGCCTCACCGAGGCCCCGCGCCAGACAGGCGTAGCTCCAGTCGTTCATGTGCAGGCCGTCGGGCGAGAGAAAGTTCGCGAAGGCGAGCTTGTTGACCTCGCGCCAGCGCTTCATCATGGCGAAGCGGCGGAACAGATCGACGCGCGTGCGGTTGGCTGTGGCGGAAATCAGCGCCACCATGTGCGCGGCCTCGGGTTTGGCGGTGACCTTGGGCGCAAATTGCGGGTCGATCAGCACGAGATCGGCACCCGTCGCCCGGATCAGGCCGATGCCCCTGCGGATCGCGGCGTCGGATTCGCGGGCTTCGTGATCGCGCAGGACCGAATTGGTACCGAGCTGCCAGAGCACGAGATCGGGGTGAGCCGCGACGACGGCCTTCTCGAAGCGCCTGAGCATGTCGCCGATCATCTCGCCACCGATGCCGCGGTTGTGCACCACGATGTCATGGCCCGGAAACCGGGCCCGCAACTCGGCCTGGAGGCGGTTCGGGTAATTTGCCGATTTCGAACTCGCACCCGCCCCGGCAGTCGACGACGAGCCGATGGCAACGATGACGATCGGTTCATTCTGCTTCAGCTTGCGGGCCACGCGCGTCAACGGATAGGCAAGCCGGGTCAACTCGGCGGGGGTGTCGCACGCCGGCTCTTCCGCGCGCGCCGGCAGAATCACGGCAAGAAGCGCCGCGAGCCCGGTGACCGTGCGAAGAACAATTGCCCGATTGTGCAAAAGATGCCCCGTTCCCCGAGGGCCGTCCTCATTCCGGCCCGCCCGCCTTGGCCCCCTCCAGGACGAGATCGGCCAGCAGACGGCCTATGCAATCATGAACCCGGACCGCCGTGTCAAGCTTGTTGGCGGCACCGGCCAGCTCGAATGTGCCCAGATCGGCCCACTGGCGCATGATGGCGAAACGGTTGAACAGGGGAATTTCGTGCAGCAACGCGACCCAGCGCATGGTTTCGCTGTAGGTGCCGAGCGCGATCATCGATTCCGTGCGCGGACTGTATTGCGAGTTGACCAGCACGGTGTCGGCGCCGGCCTCGGCCGCGAGCGTGATTCCCGCTTCCAGAACGTCGCCGAACCGGCTTGAACTGACCGCCTGCATGGCGTCGACGGTGCCCGTTTGCCAGATCAGCAACGCGGGCTTCGTCGCCGCCAGCGCCGCGGGCAATGCATGAAGCATCGCCGCCGCCGTACGGCGCGACTTCACGTCGGGCGTGACCTTGACCGCAACATCGGGCAGGGCCTCGGCCAATGCGGCCTGCAGGCGCGCGGGATACGCCTTCCTGGCGCCGGCACTGGCGGGCAATCCCGACGAGCCGGACCCCATCACCAGAATGTCGAGCTTTTTGGCCGCGATGGCCTTGGCCACATGCGGCAGTGCAACGACGTATGACGGCCGGTTCTCGTCGATCAGGCACTCGGCCGGTGCGTCGGCCAGGGCCGGACCGGTCACCAGCAGCGCCGCGACCAGCCACGTGGAAAGAAAGGTGAGCCCCGCCTTCATGCGCCGCCCCCCGCAGCGGCCGATGCGCCCGCCGGTGCCGGCGGACGCGGCGGCCCGCGCCGTTCGAGACCTTTATACCATGCGGCCAGAAAAGCTGCCGCAACCATGATGGCGATCCCCGCGACGCTGACGACGACATGCATGGCCAGGCTGTTGGAGACCTCGATAAAGACGAAATGACCGGCGAAGGACAGGAACACGCCGAGACAGAAGGTCTCCAGCGAATGCTGCCCGCAGACGATGGCCGGCCTGAAGACCGGCTTCTTCAGCGCCGGCCAGCCGCGCGGCACGAACCAGAGCGTGACCACGGCCAGCGACAGGAAGTGCAGGATGCGCAGCACGTCGAGATTGGGCTTGCTGATCGGATAGATCGCTTCACCGACGAAATTCGGCACGAAGCTGCCCAGATACGGAAAGTACCACGTCATGACGATGCCGAAGGCGATGACGAGATAGGCGACCGCCAGCCAGCGCACCACAGGTGAATCGACCAGCGGCTTGATCCGCTGCGCGCCGCCCAGCGCGCACCAGCCGCCGAAAACAAACAGCAACTGCCAGGCGAAGGGATTGAAGGCCCAGACGCCCTCCGGCCAGGCCGGCAGATTCCAGCCGAACCACAGGGTCAGCGCATACACCCCGGCCGACATCGCGAGCGCCGACATCGGCGCGCGCAGCAGCAGCCACAGCACCGGCGGAAACCAGAGCAGCAGCACGATATACAGCGGCAGCACGTCCATGTTCACCGGCTTGAACTTGAGCAGCAGCGCCTGGATGATGGTGACGTCCGGATTGGCGAGAAAATCGCGCACGCCCATTTCCTCGGAATAGAGCGGGTTGTCGAACGACTGTGCGACGTAGGCGATTTCGGCGAGATAGATCGCGAACAGAAACACGTGCGCGATGTATATCTGCCAGGCCCGCTTGAGCACGCGCGCGCTGGCGACGACGAAGCCCTGTTCGCGCATGGCGCGGCCGTAGACGAAGGCGGCAGTGAAGCCGGAGATGAAGACGAAGATCTCGGTGGCGTCGGAGAAGCCGTAGTTCCGGATGGTGACCCAGCTCACCGCATTGGACGGAATGTGGTCGAGGAAGATCAGCCAGAGAGCGATGCCGCGGAACAGGTCGAGCCGCAGATCACGTTCGGTCGCAACCGGGGCCATGGGCCGCATTTCTTTCGCGCAACGTTTCGGCCATAATCGCGCCGTCGGCCGGGAGGCAAACGCCGGATTGGGCTTTAATTAGGGCAGTTCGATGTACCGCGCCGTAACCCGCGATATCGAGGTCACGGTGACGCCACGCTTTTCCAGCGAGCGTTCGTCGCCGTCCAGCGGCTACTACTTCTGGACCTACACCATCGAGATCACCAATCTCGGCAGCGGTACGGTGCAGCTGAAGACGCGGCACTGGCGCATCACCGACGCGCTCGGCCGGCTGCAGGAGGTCAAGGGGCCGGGCGTGGTCGGCGAGGAGCCGACCCTCGGACCCGGCGAGTCGTTCGAGTACACGAGCGGCGTGCCGCTGCCGACCCCGTCCGGCTTCATGGTCGGCAGCTACGGCATGGTGACTCCCGCGGGCGAACATTTCGATATCGAGATCCCGGCGTTTTCGCTGGATTCCGGCTTCGCCGAGCGGACGATCAACTAGCGCTGCAGCGGCGGCAGGCAGCCGGCGAACCGGTCGCGCACCTGCCTCGGTAGAACGGCCAGCACGGCGCCTTCCTGCGCAAAATCCTGCAAGGCGACGAGGTCCTCTTCCGGCACCGCGACGCAGCCGCCGGTTCCGGTCGCATCCGGCAGGCGGACATGAATGAAGATGCAGGAACCCGCGCGCGCCTCCCGGTCGCTCGGATAGTCGACCAGCAGCCCGCGGCGGTATTCCGGCACGCGCCACATGTTCTCGCCGTGCACGCGCCAGCCGACCTCGGCGCGGGTGGTGATGGTGTTGTAGGCGGGCGAACGGACGTCGTCGACGCAGGTCATGCCGGCCGAAACGTGCAGGTATCCGGGCCGGGCGGAGGGGATGAGGCCGAAGGGGCGGCCGATGCGGTAGAAGCCGGCCGGCGCACGCTTGTCGCCTTCCCGCTTCACCGGCTCGCCGGCGCGGACGAAGCGGCGGAAGGCGTAACCCCAGGCGAGCCCCTTCTTGCCGACCAGCACGTCGGCCGGTGTGCCGACCGGCCGCCAGGGCGCGTCCGGCGTTGCGCGCGCAAAGCGCTGCAGGGTCGCCGTCCTGCTGTCCATGTTGACGGCGGTAACCAGCACCAGACGCTGCGCCGATGCGAGCGGCTCGGGGCAGGCCTGCGCCAGCGCGGCCGCCGGCAGCAGCAACAGGATCAATGCGAGAAGGCGCGCCATCCCGTTCATCCTAGCGCGCTGCGCCGGACGCATCGCCGGTAGTGACCGGCGATGCGCAGGCAGGGTTAATCCCGCCCGTCAGCTCGGCCTGGCGTCGACATCGGCAGGCGCGAACACGTAGCTTTCGTTGCAGAATTCGCAGGTCACGGTGATCTTGCGGCGCGCCAGCTCCTGCGCCAGCGACTTCACCGCGCCGATCAGGCCCGCCTTCGAGGCGGCGTAGTTGACCTGACCGCGGTTGCCCGCGAGGCCCGCCGTCGAAGACAGCG
>CAZUDR010000249.1:0-5485 GCA_964618715.1 uncultured Undibacter sp.
ACCAACATCGTGGTGAAATGCCAGCAGGATCGCTCGCAGCATCGCAACCGCGCCCAGGCCTGGGTCTTGCTGCGCGCGAAACTGTTCGAGGCCGATGTGCAGAAGCGCGAGGTTAAGGCTGCCGCCGATCAGGCCGCCAAGACCGACATCGGCTGGGGCCACCAGATCCGCTCGTACGTGCTGCAGCCCTATCAGATGGTGAAGGACCTTCGCACCGGTGTCTCCACCTCCAATACCGGCGCGGTGCTCGACGGAGATCTCGACGAGTTCATGCAGGCGGCGCTGGCGCAGAAGGCGTTCGGTGGCGGGCCTGCGGAGGTCGAGGACGTGGAGTGACAGGTCAGAGGAATCCCTGATCCTTCGTACTGTTCTCGCGCGTGGTGCGTCCGGCAACTGCCGGCGAGCCGCGAGTCGATTTCATCAGGACAGCGTCGCTGTCATCCCGTCAACATGGATGCGTCGCAATGGATACCTTGCTGACTCTTGCCGCTGATCCGGCCGCGTGGGTCGCTCTCGTGACCTTGATCGTCATGGAGGTCGTGCTCGGCATCGACAACCTGATCTTCATCGCCATCCTGACCAACCGGTTGCCGGAGCATCAGCGTGCGTCAGGCCGCCGGATCGGCATCGGGCTCGCCCTTGTCCTGCGCCTTGGCCTGCTGGGGTCGATCGCCTACATCGTCACGCTGACCGCGCCGCTGTTCTCGGTCTTCGGGCACGAGTTCTCCTGGCGGGATCTGATACTGATTGCCGGTGGCCTGTTCCTCGTCTGGAAAGCGACCAAGGAGATCCACCACCGCGTCGACCAGGATCCGGGGCCCGACGTGTTCGACCGGCAGTCGGCGAGCCTCGGCTTTGCCGCCGCAATGGGTCAAATTGTCGTGCTCGATCTGGTGTTCTCCATCGACAGTATCATCACCGCGGTGGGCATGACCGAGCACGTTCCGATTATGGTCATTGCTGTTGTCGTCGCCGTGCTGGCGATGCTGTTTGCGGCGACCCCGCTGGCCAATTTCATCAGTGCCAATCCGACCATCGTCATGCTGGCGCTGGGCTTTCTGCTGATGATCGGAACCACGCTGATCGCCGAAGGCTTCGGCGTCGATGTGCCGAAGGGATACGTCTACGCGGCAATGGCGTTTTCCGCGTTCGTGGAAGGGCTCAACATGCTGGAACGGCGCAGGCGGAAGGTGCGCCGCCGCGCCTAGCTGATGGCCGTGCCCCGGCGGGCCGGGCGATCGCCGGACCAGGCCTCGTCACTGCGTTCGAGGGGCAATGCCGCCGGGGACAGGGGTGCGTTGGTACGGTCGCCGGCAATCAGCGCGTCCGGCTCGTTACCACAGAATGGCTGCCGCAGCAGGACTGGAAACAAAGTGCGCCGGCGCGCACTGTGCATCGGTTGCAGCCCGCCGCCGTCTGAACCGGGTTCACACCCGTCGTGACAGAACGCAGGCGATTCTGTCGCAGCAGTGGCGCCAGCAAAAGTTGCTGCGGCTCGCTGGATTGCGTGGTGTCGGAAGACCATGCAATGATGGCGGCTAAAGCCGGGAGTGTGGCAGCACGCCGATAGAGGACTCGAAGCTGAAAGATCGCGGCCGCGAGCTCCCCGACGTGTCCAATGTGTGGTGTTCCCATGATCCGAGTACTGTTTTTCTGTTTTGCCTTTCTGACTGCGTCGGTGGCGTATGCGCAAGCGCCGGTTCCGTCGGGCAGCCGGCTTGAATCTGTCAAGAGCGCGCAGATGATCAAGGTTGCCTATCGCACCGATGCAAGGCCGTTCTCGTACAGGAGCGCAAGCAACGAGGTCGTCGGTTTCACAATTGATCTCTGCAAGCTTGTCGTGACGTCGATTGCCCGGCAGCTCGGCCTCGGCGATCTCAAGATCGAATGGGTGCCCGTCACAGTGCAGACCCGGTTTTCGGCTGTCGCGTCCGGCCAGGCAGACATGGAATGCGGGTCGAGCACCGTAACTCTCGGACGCATGAAGGAAGTGGATTTTTCGAGCTTTGTGTTTGTCGAGAGCACAGGCGTGCTGGTCCGCAGGGCGTCCGATATCCAGAAGTTTGCCGACATGTCCGGCAAGAAGATTGCCGTCGTGTCCGGAACGACCAACGAGCAGGCCATCGTCCGGCAAACCAAACAGCAAAACGTCGATGCGACCATTGTCCGGGTGCTGAACCGCGACGACGGCGTTGCCGCCGTGGAAGCCGGCAATGTCGACGGATTTGCCAGCGACAAGCTGTTGCT
This sequence comes from uncultured Undibacter sp., assembly GCA_964618715.1. Taxonomy (GTDB): domain Bacteria; phylum Pseudomonadota; class Alphaproteobacteria; order Rhizobiales; family Xanthobacteraceae; genus Pseudolabrys. The sequence goes on from CAZUDR010000249.1 coordinate 2,248, forward strand.
GGTCGGTGCCAATCTGAAGAATCCGGACGCACTGAAAATGCTGCCCGACGATCTGTCCGCAGAGCCCTACGCAATAACCTTGCCGCGCGGCGACTGGGCGCTGCGACTTGCCGTCAACACCGCGCTTGCGCATATCTACCGCAGCGGCCAGATCGGAACGATCTTCAACAGCTGGTTCAACCAGGTTGGACTGAAAATGGGTCCAGTCATTCGGGTGATGTATGCCTTCGGCGCCTTGCAGGATTGACTGCGCATCGGCGCGCACCGGCGCGTCACAAATCGTTTTGGCAATCGTCGTGACCCTGATGCTGGCGGAGTCCGGCGAGGCGCAACCTTGCAATCCGGTGATCGACGGCACCTATTGCGCGTCGCAACCCGATCCGGGACTGATCAGCGATTCCGGTTCCGGTTCGAATCCCTTTTCCGGGGCGCGGATCGATCTCGGGCCGAGCCCGGTCCAGTCCGGGCTGTACGATACGCCGGCAACGCTCGGCGCCGTTACGTTCGGCGGGGGCTCAAGTTGCATCGGCCTGCTGCGTCGCACACGCTGCAATTAGAGGAGCGAAGACATGAAGACGGGTTGCGCGACGGCGATCGGCATCATCGTGGCCGCCGTTCTGCTCATTGCCGGAGCGAGCCGGCAAGGCGCATCCGCGCAGCAGGCGGAGACCCGCAACGTCGAACAATATACCTGCAAGGACGTGATGCGTGAGCGCGGTTCGGACCGTGACGTCGCGATCGCCTTCCTGCACGGCTTTTTGCTCGGCAAGTCGGGAAGTTCGACGTTTGACCGCGCTGCCCTGCACAAGCAGACCAGGGACTTCATCGATCAGTGTCTCGACAATCCTGGCGAAAAGGCCATCGATGTGATGAGCAAGCTGAAGGGATAGCGCCGGCTGCCGCCGGCCTAGCGTTCGAGCCGCGCTCCCGTTTCCGTCTGCCAGTCCTTGAGCCACGCGCGGAAGCGTGGTGCGCCGTCTTTCGCGGCTGCGCCATGCAGTGCGGCGAACACGGGGCCATCCTCGGCGACCATCAGCACCGCGTCGAGCCCTTTTGATCGGCGCAGCGTGTCGAGTGCCTGTTGCGGCGTCTGCGCGATCGGTCCGGCGACATTGAAAGACGTGTTCACCGCGACCTCGACGCCGATGCGGCGGCCGAGTGCTTTCAGGTAGGCATGGGTGAGGGGATCCGTGTCCTCCCGTACGATCTGCAGGCGTCCGGTACCGTCGGCGTGGATGACCGAGGGGATGTGCTGGCGTGCCTGCTGTTTGGCATGCGCAGTCAGCACCATGTAATTATAGGCATTGTAGTTGTCGTCGCTGGCGCCATCCGACAGTTCGAAGAATTCGTGCGCGGCTTCCAGTGTCATCATCGGTGCCAGCGGGCGGATGGCCTCGCGGTATTTGACACGCGCGTTGAGGTTATCGCGCGTCTGCGGACTGCACGGGTTGGCCAGGATCGAGCGGTGGCCAAGTGCGCGCGGGCCCGTTTCGGCTGCGCCCTGGAACAGCGCAAATATTGCGTCCCGTGCTGTCATGTAAGCCATGAAATCGGCATGAAGCGCACGGGACGCCGGCCCGTCGATGTCCACAAGCTCGAGCCATTCCATGTCGCTGCTTGCTGCAAGCGCCGCGCGGATGGTGTCGGCCCTGGGTGGGGTGCCGCAATAGAACGCATGTGTCATCGGCGCGCCCACGCCGTAGCCGGCGAGATACGCTCCCATATAGGCCGCGCCCATGGTCACGCCGGCATCGTTCGGTGTCGGGGGCACCCAAAGATGCAGTCGTGCCGGTCGGCCGGTTTCCCGCCGGTAGAAATCCGAATCGAAGTGCTCGAGCAGACGCATGTTTGCGAGCGCGTTGAGGCCGACTCCGCCGGTCAGCACCAGCCGGTCGCTGCCGGTCGTGCGAATTGCATGACCGATGACGTGCACGAGCGCGTCTTCAAATACCATCTGCGTCGCCGCCGCGATATCGAGCCGCGCCTGCGTGTTCTCGCGGTGCCTGATGTCCTCGATGCGCAGGACCGCGTCCGGGTTCCACATGTCCTTGAGCGCAATCGGTTCGCCCAGAATGTCGATCAGCGCGGCGGTATACGGCTCGCGCGCGATATCGCGCGGCCAATTTGCGAGATCGCGGTCGAGGAAGACACGGCCCTCCGGCGCCAGATGGAAGAGCGCTTTCATGCGCGCGTAATACCGGTTGCTGGCGCGGTCATTGTCGCCATAGGCGGTGGCGCCCATGTAGCGGCCCTCGCTCGACAGCCAGGTCCAGCCGCCCTGCGTTGACGAGATCACGCCGTAGTAGATTCCCAGCGAGTCGAAGACGCTGTTGTTGGCATAGAGCGTGCGCATCTGCCCGCGCTCGACCAGATAGAGCGAAATGGCTCCCATGTCGCCGAGACCGTCGAGCACTGCCACGATCACCGGCTGCTCCTCCTGGGCGAAGGGCGAGACCGCGTAGGAGAACCATGCGTGGTTCTCGTGGTGTGGTGTACCGATCAGGGGAACCGGGCGGTCAAGACCGAGCTGGCGGCCAATATGGCGGGCGGCACGGAAGCCGCGGTCGAGGTCGCGCACATTAAATAGCGGTGTGCCTTCGGCGCCCAGCAGCATGCGGATGCTTTGCGGCGCCTCGTCGAGAAATATGCGGATCAGTGTGGCGCAAAGCGCGGCGTAGTCCCATGAGGTGAACCAGGCGTCGATGCGCTCCGGCCCGGCCCCCTGGTCGGCAAGCCAGCCCTGCATCGCGCTGATAGCGTGCTCCGGGTATGCGTTGGTGTGTTTGACGGCGGCGAAGCGTTCTTCCTCATTGTTGCAGATCAGCCGCGGACCATTCGTGCGTGTAACCTCAACGAGAGCGACGCCCGAATTATGCGTGCCGGCTGCCGAGACTCCCGCGAGATAGACCGTCTCGCCGCGCTCGATCTTGGTCCTGAGGGCGGCAATCGTGGCGCGCGCCTCGTTGCTGCTCGTGCGATAGATGTGGCGTCTGCGGAAGAACTGTTCGAGCCGGGGCAGCGCAATGCGAAAACCGGTCGCGCCGAGCCATCGGCGGCGTGGCCCGATCTGCATGAGGCGGCGTCCTCCTCGGACCTATTTTGCGCCATTCATGGAATAGTACGCCGCAGATGGCAACCGCCTACAGCCGGCCGAGGCGAACGCCCGCGCGCAGGAATTTCTGCGGATTGACCGCCTCTTTGTTGATGCGTGTCTCGTAGTGCAGATGGGGACCGGTGG
>CAZUDR010000250.1:0-287 GCA_964618715.1 uncultured Undibacter sp.
CGGCGAGAACATTTCATCGATCGAGGTGGAGGACGCGCTCTACAAGCACCCGGCGGTGCAGGCCGCCGCGGTGGTGGCCAAGCCGGACGAGAAATGGGGCGAGACGCCGTGCGCCTTCGTCGAACTGAAGCCGGAGGCAAAGGCCTCGGCCGACGAGCTGATGCAGTGGTGCCGCAAGAATCTCGCCGCCTACAAATGCCCGCGCCACGTGGTGTTCACCGAACTGCCGAAGACGAGCACGGGCAAGATCCAGAAGTTCAAGCTGAGAGAAATGGCCAAGGAGGTCT
>CAZUDR010000250.1:297-5442 GCA_964618715.1 uncultured Undibacter sp.
ATGAAGCAACTCGTCCCCGGACTCCTGTTCCTGTTCCTGACCGCCAGCCAGACGGATGCCGCCGACCTCGCCGGGCGCTGGCTCATCCGCTGGGGCGACAATCCGAAAAACGAAAATGCCCTGTCGCTGTCTGGCCGTAATGACCGGCTTGCGGGGACCTATATCAATGACAGCAAGAACAGCTGCACGGTAACCGGAAATATCAATCAGCAGTCGGGTGAATTCGCGCTGACCATTGTCTGTCCCGCATGGGACATCCGAATGCAGGGCAGCAAAGCGACCGATGGAAAAAGCGCTGCCGGCAGCTACCAAGCCTATGTCAACAGCCGCGGTAAGTTCACCATGCGGAAGATGTGACGGGGGCCTCCATGTCCGACATCCTCGTCAGCGACGACGGCCCGGTCCGCACCCTCCGGATGAACCGGCCGGCGAAGAAGAACGCGCTGACCCATGCCATGTACGAGGCGCTTGCCGCGGCGATCGAGGAGAGCGCGCAGCGTGGCGACATCCGCTGCCTGCTGGTCGCGGGCAGCGACGGCGCGTTCTGCGCCGGCAACGACCTCGGCGACTTTCTCGCCGCCAGCAAGGGCGGCGGGCTGGCGCCGCAGGCGCTGCGTTTCCTGCACGCACTGGCGCGCAATGACACGCCGGTGGTCGCGGCGGTGGCGGGACCGGCGGTCGGCGTCGGCACCACCATGCTGCTGCATTGCGACCACGTCATCGCAGCCGACACCGCGGTGCTGTCGACGCCGTTCACCGCGCTCGGGCTGACGCCGGAGGCGGCCTCGACGCTGCTGGCGCCGCGGCTGATGGGTCACGCGCGCGCCTTCTCGCTGCTGGTGATGGGCGAGCCGCTCGACGCCGCGGCGGCCAGAGCCGCCGGCATCGTCAACGCCGTGGTGCCGGCGGGAGAGCTGGAGGCGGCGGCGCAGAACGCCGCGCAAAAGATCGCCGGCCTGCCGGCGGGTGCGGTGCGCGCCTCGCGCCGGCTGATGCGCGGACCGCCGGAGGAGATCGTCGCGCGCATCGACGCGGAGGCCGCCGAGTTCAGGCAACGGCTGACCGCGCCGGAGGCGCAGGCGGCGTTCAGGGCATTTCTCGAGCGGAAGAAGTAGGCGCGTTCAGCGCACGCCCGGCGGCTTGCCCAGCGGATCGAAATAATGATCGGTGCTGTAGCGCTCGTCGAACGAGCGCTGGCGGTTGAACTGCAGGGTGACGCCGCCCTGCTGGATCGTGCTGGCGCCCTCCCCGCCGGAGCCGGACCGCGACGGGTCCGTTTCGGTCACCGGCCTGGTGTCGAGCTCGAGATAGCGCTGGCGGGGATCCGTCGTCGACCCGTCGCCTTCCTGCAGGGTGAAGGCCTGCGCCGCGGGCGCGACCAAGAGGCCGAGACCCAGCGCGGCGGCGGCCAGGCCGAGGCGTGATTGCGGGCGACGCGAAGCAGACATCATTTCCTCCCGGCTCCCCCTGCGGGCGCGGATCATCCGGCGCCATTGCGCCCAAACATTGTGGCGGCACGGCGGCGCCGCCAGCATAGCCGATCCGCGCAAAAACAAAACCGCCGCCTCGCGGCTTGCGAGCCGGCGGTCAGCAACTCCTGGAGGAACGCCGACGGCTGGTGCCGTCAGTGCATGGCCACGCCCTGGCGCAACCGTGCGATCTCGTCCTTGACCAGTAATTTCCGTCGCTTGAGTTCCACGATCCTCAGATCATCGACCCCCGGATGTGTCAGGCACTCATTCAGTTCTGCCTCGAGCGCCTGATGCCGCTTCTCCAATTCCGCAAGGTGCGATTGCATCGACATGCATCATGTCTCCTCAATCAGTGGCTCCCAGAGGCATGTAATCTACCCCAGAGTCGGGGACAAGGCGACGGCAATCGCCGCCGCGTGGGGATGATGGAACCGAAGTCGTTGATTAGCAGCGGATTACCAGCCTTGAACCCGGTTGTGGAAAACGCGATAATTTGCGGGCCTTTAGGGGAAATCGGGGCTGCCGGCGAGGCGAACCGGCGGTGGCAATGACCAAAGAGGAAGAACGCGAGTTGCGCGAACAGTTGGCGCGGCTCCAGCAGGAGCACCGCGACCTCGACGCCGCGATCGCCGCCCTCGCGCTGGCCCCCGGTTCCGACCTTATCCAGGTGCAGCGGCTGAAAAAGCGCAAGCTGATGCTGCGCGACCGCATCCGCGCCATCGAGGACCAGCTGACGCCGGACATCATTGCCTGAGGCTGCGCGTTAGCCTTCGCGAGTCGGACCCTGAATTCAGCGCGCACGACGGCAGCGGAGCTAGTCCCGCTTCTCCCGCTTGCGCGCGTACATGGCCCGGTCGGCGGCATCGAGCATTTGCGCCGGTGTCGCCTCCGCCGCGAGCAGCACCGCGCCGGCGCTGGCGCCGACCGACAGGCGTGCGGTGCCGTGGCTGACATCGACCGCGGCAATCAATGCCTCCAGTTCGCGCGCCTTGGCCCCGGCCGCCGCCTCGCCGATATTCCACAGCAGCACGCCGAACTCGTCGCCGCCGAGCCGGCCGACGACGTCGGAAGCGCGCACATGCGCAGCGAGTTCGGCCGCCACCGCCTTGAGCAGCGCGTCGCCGGCGACGTGGCCGTGCGCGTCGTTGACCGACTTGAAACGGTCGAGGTCGATGAACATCAGCGCGGCCGGCGTGCCGTAGCGGTGCACATGCGCGATCAGGCGGGCGAGCTCGCGCTCGAAGCCGCGCCGGTTGAGCACCTCGACCAGCGGATCGACATCGACGCGCGCCTCCAGTTCGGCGATGCGCGCCCGGGCCGCCGCCAGGTCGCGCTGCAGCCGGCCGATCTCGGCGCGCAATGAATCCGCCGGCGCGGCACCACCGGCAGTCTCCGTCGTTCTCCGGTCACGAACCGCGTCCACCTCAAGCCGTCCCTTGCGAATCGGGGCTCATCCGCGCCGGACCATAGCGCTTTCACCTTGCCAGCGGGGAGCCTCAACCTATAATCCGGCGCTTCCTTCCGCCGGGGCGGATGGATTTGTCCGGGGCCGCGCGTGTTCCGCAGGTACGCGGGACATGGGTCGAGGGGAGCGAATGCCAGCAAAACCGGTCGCGATCATCATGGGCAGCCAGTCGGACTGGGCCACCATGAAGCACGCCGCCGAGACCCTCGACGCGCTCAGGATCGGCCACGACACGCGCATCGTCTCCGCCCACCGCACGCCGAAGCGACTCTACGAGTTCGCATCGGGCGCGCGCGATAACGGCTTCAAGGTGATCATCGCCGGCGCCGGCGGCGCCGCCCACTTGCCCGGCATGACCGCGGCGATGACGCCGCTGCCGGTGTTCGGCGTGCCGATGAACACGCACGCGCTGGACGGCAAGGATTCGCTGCTGTCGATCATGCAGATGCCGGGCGGCGTGCCAGTCGGCACGCTGGCGATCGGCAAGCCGGGCGCGATCAATGCCGCGCTGCTGGCGGCGAGCGTGCTGGCGCTGTCGGACAAGGGCATCGCGAAACGGCTCGACGCCTGGCGCGCGCGGCAAACAAGGGCCGTCGCCCGGCGGCCGAAGGATTAAGATGCTTCGCAGTCGAATACTCCGCTCATTCCCGCGCAAGCGGGAATCCAGAACAGCTGAGATGATCGGCCCTGGGTCCCCGCTTGCGCGGGGACGAGCGGATGAGACCTCGTTCCAAGCATTCCGGGTTCGCTGACGTGCTCCAACCCGGCGGGACCATCGGCATTCTCGGCGGCGGCCAGCTGGGCCGCATGCTGGCGCTGGCGGCGGCGCGGCTCGGCCTGCGCTGCCACGTCTATTCGCCGGACATCGGCTCCTGCGCCTTCGACGTGGTGCACGCGACGACGCGCGCCAGCTACGACGACGAGACGGCGCTGGCGCGGTTTGCCGAAACCGTCGACGTCATCACCTACGAATTCGAGAACGTGCCGGCGAAGACCGCCGCCTTCCTCGCCGGTCGCAAGCCGGTCGTGCCCGATCCCAGGGTGCTGGAGACCACGCAGGACCGGCTGATCGAGAAAGACTTCCTCGCCAGCCTGAAGATCGCCAGCGCGCCCTACGCCGCCGTGCACAGCGCGGTCCAGCTCTACGACGCGATGAACGTGATCGGCCTGCCCGCCGTGCTGAAGACGCGCATGCTCGGTTATGACGGCAAGGGACAGGCCAGGCTCGCCAAGGGCATCGATCCGATGCTGGCGTGGCGGTCATTGCAGACCGCGCCCTGCATCCTCGAAGGCTTCATCAGGTTCGAGCGCGAAGTGTCGGTGATCGCGGCACGCGGCGCCGACGGCAAGGTGGTCTGCTACGACGTCACCGAGAACGAGCACCGCGACCACATCCTCAAGACATCGAAGGTGCCGGCCAGGGTGTCGCCGGCGCTGGCGGCGGAAGCCCGCCGCGTGGCCACGCGCATTGCGAAGGCACTCGACTATGTCGGCGTGCTCGGCGTCGAGATGTTCGTCGTCCGCCAGGGCCGCAAGCGGACGGTGCTGGTCAACGAGATCGCGCCGCGGGTGCACAATTCGGGCCACTGGACCATCGACGGCGCCAGCGTCTCGCAGTTCGAGCAGCATATCCGCGCGGTGGCCGGCTGGCCGCTGGCGAAGCCGAAGCGGTTGGGCCGCGCGGAGATGATCAACCTGATCGGCGACGAGGTGTACGAGGCGCCGCGCTGGCTCACGGTGCCGGGCGCCGCCGTGCACGTCTACGGCAAGGGCGACCCGCGCCCGGGGCGCAAGATGGGGCACGTGACGCGGGTCTGGCCCGAATAGGCGGTCACCGCACTGACACCGCGCAGGTTCACCGGGACATCCCGGGCGGGCGGTTTCGGCCCCGTTTCCCGTATAAATCGGTATCGGGTGGCCGTTTTCTGGCCAAATTGATGGACTTGAAAGGTCTTTTCTGCTAGACGCCCCCGACTCGAAAGTCCGCGCCATTGCGGGGCTTTTCGATGAAACCCGAACCGGTCACAACGAAGGAGCAGCAGTGCAGGTACTCGTCCGCGACAACAATGTCGACCAGGCCCTGAAGGCGCTGAAGAAGAAGATGCAGCGCGAGGGCATTTTCCGCGAGATGAAGCTTCGCGGCCATTACGAGAAACCGTCGGAAAAGAAGGCGCGGGAAAAGGCGGAAGCGATCCGCCGGGCCCGCAA
>CAZUDR010000251.1:0-5386 GCA_964618715.1 uncultured Undibacter sp.
CTTCGGCAAATATTTCCGCTTCTGCACGTCGTTGCCATTGCGGCGTATCTGGTTGACGCAGAGGTTCGAATGGGCGCCGTAGGAGAGTCCCACCGCGGCCGACGCGCGCGAGACCTCCTCCATCGCTACACAGTGGGCGAGATAGCCGAGGCCGGCGCCACCATAATCCTCTTCGACGGTAATGCCGTGCAGGCCGAGCGCGCCCATTTCCGGCCAGAGATCGCGGGGAAACGAATTGCTGCGATCGATCTCGTCGGCGCGCGGGGCGATGCGGTCGGCGGCGAACCCCGCAACCGTCTGCCGCAGCATGTCGACGTCTGCGCCAAGCCCGAAATCGAAGCCCGCCCAGGCATTGGGAATCATGGTGTGCCCTCCCGCGCCAGGCCGGACGACGCGCGGCCGACCGGCGAGGACTTTATAATTTGCCGGTCAGGCTGTCAGCGGCTCGTTGCCGGGCCTGATCGCGCGCCCGCCACCGTCCCCAACCTGTGCCAGGAACTTGTCGATGGCCTTCGCCGGTGCCGGCCTGGCGAACAGAAAGCCCTGCAGCTCGTCGCAGCCGGAGAGCCGGAGCAGCACGCGCTGCTCTTCGGTTTCCACGCCCTCGGCTAGCACTGACAGGCCGAGCGCACGTCCGAGCGCGACGATCGCCTGAACGATCACGCCGCCATTGGGCGACTGGCCGAGCGCGGCGACGAAGCTGCGGTCGATCTTGAGCTTGTCGAGCGGAAAACGCTGCAGGTAGCCGAGGCTGGAATAGCCGGAGCCGAAATCGTCCAGCGCGATGCGCACGCCGAGTGCGTGCAGGTCCTCGATACGCTTGAGCATCTCCTCCGGATTGTCGATGAGCACGCCTTCGGTGATCTCCAGCATCAGCCGCTGCGGCGGGACGCTGCTTTCGGCGAGCGCGGAGCGCACAGAATCGACGATGCCGCGGTCGCGCACCTGCACCGGCGACAGGTTGACCGCCACGTAGAGACCGGGCCAGCGCTGGGCCTCCTGCAAGGCGCGCCGCAACACAAAATCTCCGAGCGCGTCCATCAGCCCCATCTGCTCGGCAACCGGGATGAAGACCGCCGGCATGATCGGGCCGCGTACCGCATGAGTCCATCGCAGCAGAGCCTCGACCCCGACGATGCGGTTGCCCTGGGCAGCCACGATCGGCTGATAGTGCAGTTCCAGTTCGTTGGCGCTGAGCGCGCGCGGCAGTTCGCGGCGAATGAACCTCTGGTCGGTGGAGGCTGCGTCAATGGAAGGCTCGAAAGCCACAATCGAGCCCGGGCCCTTCCTGGCTGCGGCGCGCAGGGCCAGTTCGGCACGACGGGTGAGCTCGCCGCGCGTTGCGGCGTGGCGCGGCGCCTCGGCATAACCCGCATGGGCACCGACGCGCACGACGGTGTCGATCCAGTGGGGGCGCGCGATCGCATCCAGCGCACCGCGCAGCATGCTTTCGACATCGAACTCGGAGCCGGCGGTAAGCGTTACGGCAAACTCGTTACTGCCGATGCGTCCGCAGATGGCATCGGCCGGCAGCGCCCCCTTCATTCGTCGGGCAATGGCCCCATGCAGCTCGTCGCTGGCCAGCACGCCGAGATGGGCGTTCACATCGGCCATGCCGTCGATTTCGACCAGCGCAAAGACCGTCATCTGGTCATCGCCCCGCTCGGCCAGTGCGAGGTCGAGCAGCTCGAGAGTCTTGGCGTGGTTGGACAGGCCGGTCAGCTTGTCGACATCGGCGGCGCGCTCGGCCTGTTCCTCGCTCGCCACCATTTCGCGGCGGGCCCGGCGCAATTGATGCAATGAAAAACCGGCGAAACCGGCCATCAGTGCTGCCACGCCAAAGACGAACGGGAGCAGCCGACCCATCAACTGCGTCATCGGGTAGCTGCGCTCCCAGGTGAAGAAACCGACGATACGCCCGTCGGCATCAAGCACCGCCTGCATTTCGCGCTGGCCCGGCTGCGGTGCAAGCTCGAATTTGAGTGCCTTGAGGCCGGTGCCCTGCTCCACCATTCGCACGAAGCGGGGATCGACCTGATGACCATAGCCGAACAGCGCGCGGAACTCGGAAATCGCGTTACGCAAGCCGGCCTGCTGGTCGACCCAGTGCTGCTCGTCGCTGTATCGGGCGAAGCTGTAGCCAATGCCCGCGAAGATGAACGTGGCACCGAGCGAAATCAGCGCCAGCACCATGATCAGCCGCGAGGCTGCCATCAGGCGCTGCGCGCGGGTGCGTGGCGCGATGGCGTGGTCGCGCGTCTCCATCGCACGCCGCCGGCCGAAAGGCGGCAAAGCGCGCAGCGGCCCTGCGGCCCTCGCTAAGACATCGGCGATGCCGACCACCGAATACTCCCCGCGCCACGGTGCGGAATCCGGTGCATACCGTTAAGGGCTTACGCTTAATGGTCGGTCAGCAAACACGGTGAATGAAATGTAACCGTGGCGAAATCCGCATTAATGGGGGCATCGGCCTAGCGCAGGCCGAACCAGAGCGTGGCAATGCCCAGAAATGAGAAAAATCCGACCACGTCGGTGACCGTCGTGACGAACGGGCTTGAGGCCACGGCGGGATCGATCTTGAGCCGGTTCAGCGTGAGAGGAATGAGGATGCCGCCGAGCGCGGCGGCGGTCATATTACAGATCATGGCCAGGCCGATGACGACGCCGAGCCCCGGCACCCGGAACCAGAAATACGCAACGACGCCCGTGATCACGGCAAAGGCAATGCCGTTGAGCAAACCGACCAGCATCTCGCGCGCGATCACCCGCCGCGCGTTGGCATCGCTGAGGTCCTGCGTCGCGAGTGCGCGGACGGCAACCGTCATGGTTTGTGTCGACGCGTTGCCGCCCTGGCTTGCGACCACCGGCGCCAGCACCGCGAGCGCCACCATCTTCTGCAGCTGGTCCTCGAACAGTCCGAGGACCACCGATGCAATGAACGCGGTCCCCAGATTGACGAGCAGCCAGTTGAACCGGCCGCGGACGATCGTAAAAACCGAGTCGGACAGTTCTTCGTCATGGGTGACGCCGCCCAGCGCCTTGATATCTTCTTCCGCCTCTTCCTCGATGACGTCGGCGACATCGTCAAAGGTGATAACGCCGACCAGCCGGTCGTTCGCGTCGACGACCGGCGCCGCCACCCAGTTGTAGCGCTGGAACAGACGCGCCACTTCCTCCTGGTCCTGATCGGCGCGCACGCGGGGACGATCGCTTTCCATGAGTTCGACGACCGGCACAGGGCGCTTGCTGCGAAGGAGCTTGTCGAGCGGAACGGCGCCGCGGAAGCGGCCGACGGGATCCACCACGTAGAGTTCGTAGAAACGCTCGGGCAGTTCCTCGGTTTCGCGCATGTAGTCGATGGCGCGTCCCACCGTCCAGGTCGATGGCGCAACGATGAAATCGGTCTGCATCCGCCGGCCGGCGGATTCCTCGGGATACTCCAGGCTGCGCGTGAGCGCGATGCGCTCCGGGGGCGGAAGCTGGTCGAGGATCTCGGCGCGGTCGTCCTGCTCGAGACCGGCGAGGATCGCCACCGCATCGTCGGATTCGAGGTCGCGCACGCCTTCGGCAACGGTGTGTGGCGGCAGCTCCTCAAGGATCTCCTCGCGGACGGCGTCATCGACTTCCGTGAGGGCGGCGAAGTCGAAGTGAAGTCCGAGCAACTCCACCAGGCGCGGGCGCTGCTCGGGCTCCAGGGCCTCGAGCAAGGCACCGACATCGGCCTCGTGCAGATCGCCGACCAGATTGCGCAGGGCGGCAATGTCCGCCCGCGAAATGGCGGCGGCAACCTGCTCGACATAGTCGGCGCGGATGATCCCGTCCTCTCCGCGCAAGGGCGGGGCGCTGGTCTTTTCGTCGAGCATGCCGTGCCTCGCTTCCGGACGGATTGGGCCGCTTGTACGCCGGGCCATTCAGGCGGGCAAATTCTTAACGCCCCGGGGACACCGCCGTTGCAGCGGAATTGCCCGCTGGCCGGCCTGACGCAGGAGCTATGGACCGGGAAATGGCGGCACCCGGACATCAACCTGTGGACCGTTAACGTTAGTTGTGCCGCGTCCAAGCGAATCTCCATCGCCACCCTATAATCCGCGCGCGTCAGGGGGATGTCGCGGCGCCAAAAATACGGCGGCGAAGGCGTGGGGAGAGATCGATGCGCTACATCGGACGGGTGTGTTGCGTAGCGGTGGTCATGTGCGCCGCGACAGGCGGCGTCGCGGCAGCCGATCGGGAATCGTGCCCCGGCAACCCCGACGCCATCGGCACCAGTCGCACCATTACCGTTGATCCGGCTGCACTGCCGCGCATCGGCCGCATCCAGTATCAGCAGACTCTGCCGCTCAACGACCACGAGGTGGTGATCACCCTGGACGACGGGCCGATCCCGCCATACACCACCCGCGTCCTCGACATCCTCAAGGAGAATTGCGTCAAGGCCACCTATTTCCTCGTCGGCCAGATGGCGCATGCCTATCCGTCGCTGGTCCGGCGTATCTACAATGACGGTCACACCGTCGGCACGCACAGCCAAAGTCATCCCCTCACCTTTGACCGGATCAGCAAGGACCGGATCGAGGGCGAGGTGGACAAGGGCATCGCCTCGGTAAAGGCGGCAATCGGTGATCCGAGCGCCGTGGCCCCGTTCTTCCGCATCCCGGGGCTGGCGCGCAGCAGGCGGGCGGAGACCTACCTCGCCGCGCAGTCGCTGCAAGTCTGGAGCGCCGACGAGGTCGCCGACGACTGGCTGGGGATCAGCGCGGAGTCAATCGTGCGACGGGCAATTCGGCGGATCGAGGCCAGGGACCACCGCGGCGTGCTGCTACTGCATGACATCCATCCGGCGACTGTGCGTGCGCTGCCGTCCCTGCTCAAGGAACTCAAGAGCCGCGGCTATCGCATCGTCCACGCGGTCCCGCCGGGCGAACGGCCAAAATCCGTGCCCGATCTGCCGCCCGTCGAGGTGGCCAAGGCTGACACGGCCGACACCAAACGGCAATCTCGCCGCGTGCGCCATCGGAACGCCAAACGCGACGACGATTCATTCATCTCCGCACTCAGCGGCAAGAAGCGCAATACCCTCACCGCCGGCGCGTATTCCGGTGCCGTGGCTGCCAGCTACTAGCACCTCCGGCTGATCGGACAACCACACGACGCCTTCGGCATCCCGGTGGTCGCAGGCTGATCAGTAGGTCGGCCCCCGGCGGGGGCTCGGGCTGGATATTCGGGATCCCTGGTGCGGCCGAGAGGACTCGAACCTCCACGGTTTTACCCGCTGCCACCTCAAGGCAGTGCGTCTACCAATTCCGCCACGGCCGCATAGGAAAAGGGCGAAAGTCTCGAAAAACCCGCGTCCCTATGGCGGCGGACCATGTAACAAATAGGCATAGCC
>CAZUDR010000252.1:0-5380 GCA_964618715.1 uncultured Undibacter sp.
GATCGGCACCGGCGAAAAGCTGGATGCGCTGGAGGAGTTCGATCCGGCGCGCATCGCCGGCCGCATTCTCGGCATGGGCGACGTGGTCGCGCTGGTGGAGAAGGCGGCGGCCCATATCGACGCCGAGAAAGCCGCACGCACCGCCGAGAAGATGCGCAAGGGCGCCTTCGACCTGTCCGATCTGCGCGATCAGCTGGTGCAGATGCAGAACATGGGCGGCATGGGCGGGCTGATGGGCCTGCTGCCCGGCGCGGCGAAGATGAAGAGCCAGCTCGCCAATGCCAACATCGACGAGAACGTCATCAAGCGGCAGGTGGCGATCATCGATTCGATGACGCCGCGGGAGCGGCGCAGTCCGGACATCCTCAAGCACAGCCGCAAGAAGCGCATCGCCGCCGGCTCCGGCACGCGGGCGGAAGACATCAACAGGCTGCTCAAGATGCACCGGACCATGGCCGACATGATGAAGGCGATGGGCGGCGCCAAACGCGGGCCGATGGCCGGCCTCGCGCAGGCGATGGGCCTGGGCGGCGCCATGCCGACGCCGGAGCAGATGGCCGAGATGGCGAAGAACATGCCGGGCGGATTGCCCGGCGGCGGCGCTCTGCCACCGAACATGCCCGGCCTACCGCCGAATTTTCCAGGTGCACCGGGAGGACTGCCCGGACTGGGCGGCCCGAAACTACCGCCCGGATTCCCGGGTCTCGGAAAGAAGAAGTGATCCGCTCGCAGAAATTCAAAGATCCGTCAGAAAGGAAACTTGAAAATGTCTCTCGTCATCCGCATGGCCCGCGCCGGAACCAAGAAGCGGCCATTCTATCACATCGTGGTCGCCGACTCGCGTTCGCCCCGCGACGGCCGCTTCATCGAGCGGCTTGGCTACTTCAATCCGTTGCTGCCGAAGGAGAAGACCGAGCGGCTCAAGCTCGATCTCGACAAGGTGAAGGACTGGATGAAGAAGGGCGCGCAGCCGTCCGACCGCGTGATGCGCTTCCTCGACGCCGCCGGCGTCGCCAAGCGCACGCCGCGCAACAATCCGCAGAAGGCGGTCCCGCGCAAGGAGCGCAAGGCGCAGGCCGAGGAAGCCGCCAAGGCTGCCGCCGCCGGTCCGGCCGCCGCCGCACCGGCTGCCGCCGCGCCAGCCGCCGAGGCCCCGCCCGCCGAAGCGCCGGCAGAGCAGCCGGCGAGCTGATGCGCGCCGCCTGACACGCCGTGGCTGCGCGCATCCGCGTCGCCCGCATCGGTGCCGCGCATGGTGTGCGCGGCGAAGTCAGGCTGTGGTCGTTCACGCAGGATCCCGCCGCGGTCGCCGGTTACGGGCCGCTGGAAACCGGAGACGGCGCGCGGCGTTTCGAGATCGAGAGCCTGCGCGCGGCGAAGGATCATTTCGTCGCCCGGCTGGCCGGCGTCGACAGCCGCGACGCGGCGGAGTCCCTGTGCAACACCGATCTCTACGTGCCGCGCGAGCGGCTGCCGCCGATCGACGAGCCGGACACGTATTATTATGCCGACCTGATCGGGCTGAATGCGCTCACGGCGAACGGCGACGAGCTTGGCACGGTCACTGCGGTGCATAATTTCGGCGCCGGCGACATTGTCGAGATTGCGCCGGCCGCGGGCGGAGCACCGCTGATGGTGTCATTCACGGAGGCAACGGTGCCGGAGGTGGATGTGGAAGGCGGACGCATCGTGGTGGTGCCGCCCGAAGAGATTGTCGTCCCGGCCGAGCGAAGCGAGGGCCGGGACCCATAGCCCCTGTGGCGGTGACGCGGACAGACCGGGGTTATGGGTCCCCGCCTTCGCGGGGACGACAGATGAGAGGCAGGCAACCATGTGGCGCGCAAGCGTGCTGACCATCTTTCCGGAGATGTTTCCCGGCCCGCTGGCGGCGAGCCTCGCCGGCAAGGCGTTGCAGTCCGGCATCTGGTCGCTCGACACGCACGACATTCGCAACGCGACCACCGACCGGCACCGCACGGTCGACGATACGCCGGCAGGTGGCGGTCCGGGCATGGTGATGAAGGCGGACGTGCTGGCGCGCGCGCTCGACACCGTGCCGCACGACAGACGGCCCCGCCTGCTGATGAGCCCGCGCGGCGCGCCGCTGACGCAGGACAGGATCAAGGCGCTCGCAACCGGCCCCGGCGTGACGATCGTCTGCGCCCGCTTCGAAGGCGTCGACGAGCGCCTGATCAGGGCGCGGGCGCTCGAGGAAGTGTCGCTCGGCGACTTCGTGCTGTCGGGCGGCGAGATCGCCGCGCTGGCGCTGCTCGACGCCTGCGTGCGGCTGCTGCCCGGCGTCATGGGCAAGGAGGCGTCCGCGGCGGAAGAAAGCTTCGCCGACGGGCTGCTCGAGTACCCGCAGTACACGCGGCCACCGGTGTTCGAGGGGGAGCCGATTCCCGACGTGCTGCTGTCCGGCGACCACGGCCGGATCGCCGCCTGGCGGCGGGCGGAGGCGGAGCGGCTGACGCGCGAGCGGCGGCCCGACCTGTGGGCGGCCTACAAGGCGCGAAAAGGGAAGTGAATGCGGCTTTCAGATTCCGCTCTCTGCCGCTTTTGCGAGCGCCACCCGCTGCTGCCGTGCAGCGCGCTAACCCTGCGGCGTGTACCAGATGGGCGAAGACCAGGCGCGTTCCTGAATGCTGACCGGAAGATCGTCGCGCGGCGGCAGGCCGAGCTTGACCGCGTCATAAGTCGACCACCGTGGGGTCGGAATCTGCAGCACCCGCACGTAGTAATAGGCAGGGGCGGACGCATCGAACTCGGGATCGGTCCACACAACACTCAACTGCGACTCGCCGATCTCGTTCGTGTAAGAGGCGTCGCTCGCATTAACAGTGTATCCGACCGGCTAGTCGCAGCGGTTCTTGTCATTGATCGTGCGCCCGTTTGAGCAGGCGAGATCGAAGATTTTCTCGTGTGTCTCGCCGTTCTTGACCCAGCCCTTGACCACCTGAATCCGGTCGAGGTTGGCACCGTCCGCTTCCTTCATTGCCTGCACAACCAGAATCGGCGCCTTTCCGTTGCTTGGCGAAAGGTCGCCACCCATGGGCACGGCAGCAGCGGCATGGCGGCTTCGCGTCCGATTTACCCCCGATAGCAGACTTCCACCTTGCCATGCGTCCACGCCCTAGTCCTTCAGATCATGGGTGTGATCGGCAGCGCCGCCGGTGTCGACGGTGAGGAACTGGCGGCTCAGCAGTTTGTGTGCCGCGCAGTCGAGCACACCGTTGCGGACGGAATCGCTGTTCCGCAAGACAAAGCGCTTTTGCCGGATACAGAAATGGCCGCCCTTCTGGCTGCCGGTCGCCTGCCAGACGCCGCCCTTGGTGCCGGTGGCGTAGAGGTAGTAGTAGCGGCTGGTCAGTGCCTCTTTCGCGATCTCGCGACACTGGCCGCGCGGGATCGACCACCAGCCCTGCGCAGTCCATCCCGCCCGCTTGTCGAGGTAGCCGAAGGCGACGTCGACACGCTGGCCGGAGCGGTTGCAGACCCGGAATGCGGCCTCCGCCGGTCCGGCCACGGCGAAACCCGCCAAAATCAGGCTGCAGACGGCAGGAACCGCACGTTTGAGCATGATCGAAGGCCCCATCTGGCCGGCCCGGCGGCGCCGGGACCAGCCGTGATTTGGGGCCAATATCGATGATTCTCCGGCCCGCGCGGGCCGCATCCGGCAATAAAAGGCATGACAAATTGGCCGCAGTGCAGTAGAAGCCGCGCCGACCCATTCAGACACAAGCGGGCCCGCGCGCCGGATGCTGGCGCTGCCGAGGGGATATGCCATGAACCTGATCCAGCAACTCGAACAAGAGCAGGTCGCCAGGCTGTCCGCCGGCAAGGACATCCCCGATTTCGGACCGGGCGACACCGTGATCGTCAACGTCAAGGTAGTCGAAGGCGAGCGCAGCCGTGTGCAGGGCTACGAGGGCGTGTGCATCGCCCGCTCCGGCCGCGGCCTGAACGAGAACTTCACCGTGCGCAAGATTTCCTACGGCGAGGGCGTCGAGCGCGTGTTCCCGCTCTACTCGCCGATGATCGACTCGATCAAGCTGGTACGCCGCGGCAAGGTGCGCCGCGCCAAGCTCTATTACCTGCGCGGCCTGCGCGGCAAGAAGGCGCGCATCGCCGAGGCGCAGGGTCCGGTCGGTGCCGAGGCCGAAGCGGCCGCCGCCGAGAGCACGACCAAGTAGTCCGCCACGCCGCAGCGCTTGCGAACGACGCGTCCTCCCGGGGGCGCGTTATTTTTTCACGGCCGCGCTGGTGAAGTTGTCGAGCGCGCCGGTGACCTTCTGGATGACGGGGTTGTCCTTCGCCAGCCCGCGGGCCGCGCCCATGTCCGCCGGCGTCTCGTAGGCGAGCCAGACCTGGCCGCCGTCATCCTGCCAGACCAGCACCTTGAGCGGCAGATCGAGGCCCATGGTCTGCTCCGCCTGCATCAGCGGCGTGCCGACCTTGGGGCTGCCGAAAATGATGAGCTCGGTCGGTCGCAGGTCCATGCCGGCCTTCTTCGCCCCGGCGGCATGGTCGATGCGGGCGAACACCGTCAGCCCCTTCTCCTTCACCACCGCCTCGAGCCGGTCGACCGTCTCGCCCACCGGGTGCGGACTCTGCTTGCGGACAAGCTCGGCCTGCGCCGCGCCCGCCGCCATGACCAGCCCGGCGGTCACGACCGTTGCAATCAGTCGCTTCATGACAAACCTCCGTCGCCCCTCACCGCCCCTCTCATAAGCCAGGAACCGGCCGTTCCGCCGCTCACGTCTCTTCACCATTGCGTGTGGTTCCGGCCTTCCGGTGCAATACGGCACCCCGAACGGCGGGAGGCGTTGCCGTTCCCGCTTGATTGTCGAAACCGGGGCGATTGTCTATATAACGCCCATGGTTTCCAGGGCGCACCGCATCATTCTTGCCGACCACGCGCGGCTGCCGTGGCGCTTCTTCGGCCGGCTGGCCGCCTGCGCCCAAGCAGCGCTTTGACGCGTCGGGCCGGGCCCGCCATCCGGCGCGCGCGAATCCGCTTTCAATCCAGTCAAGCCAGGGCCTTCGAGCAATGAAACCGCGTACCCTCTACGACAAGATCTGGGAAGACCACCTGGTCGACGAGCAGCCGGACGGTACCTGCCTGCTCTACATCGACCGCCATCTGGTGCACGAAGTAACCAGCCCGCAGGCCTTCGAGGGCCTGCGCATGCATGGCCGCAAGGTGCATGCGCCGGACAAGACGCTGGCCGTGGTCGATCACAACGTGCCGACGCACGATCGCCGCACCAGGCCCAATCCCGATCCGGAAAGCATCACGCAGATTGCGGCGCTGGCGCAGAACGTGAAGGATTTCGGCATCGAATATTACGACGAGTTCGACAAGCGGCAGGGCATCGTT
>CAZUDR010000253.1:0-5378 GCA_964618715.1 uncultured Undibacter sp.
ATGGGCCTGCATGATCGGCTCGCGCCTTGCAATCCGGCGCAGGAGCGTGACCATTGTGTCCGCCAGGTAGTACAGCGGCAACAACAGGGCAGCGGCAAGATGCCCGTTTCCCGCCAGCTGGGCCAGCAGCCAGCACAGCAACAAACCGATCGGCAGGCTGCCGACGTCGCCGAGGAACAGCCGCGCTACCGGACGGTTGAACGGGGCAAAGCCGATCATCGCGCCGCAGAGCGCAAGCGATACAATCATGGCATCGGGGGGCAGCGCGCCCGCCAATCCGAAGGCGGCGAGGGCGGCGGTGACAGGGACGACCTCGGCGACCGTCATCCAGTCGATGCCATCCATGAAATTTACCAGATTGACGAACCAGAC
Organism: uncultured Undibacter sp.; assembly: GCA_964618715.1. GTDB lineage: Bacteria > Pseudomonadota > Alphaproteobacteria > Rhizobiales > Xanthobacteraceae > Pseudolabrys. Next base: position 373 of record CAZUDR010000253.1, read on the forward strand.
GCCGCCGACCAGCAGGAACAGGCGCTCGATCCACCATGGCACCCCGGGAAGCACGCGCAGTTCTGCGGGCAAGACTGCGATGACCACCCCGACGGCAATCGCCTGCAAAAAGAGTCGCGGCAGTGCTTCGACCGGGCGCATATCGTCGGTGGCACCGACGACCGCGAGCCCGGCGACGGTGGTCAGCACGATGGCAAGCTGCCGCGGATCGTTGATGAGATGCGGTGCCAGTACAACGGTCCCCGCGACGATGAGGATCGTCGCGACAACCACCGCAATGCCGCCGCCTTGCGGGGTCGGTTCGAGATGGGAAGAGCGGGCATTGGGTTTTGCCAGCGCGTAGTGTGCAAGCAGCGGGCGAAACATCAAAATGAGACCTGCACTGACGGCTGCTGCCGGCACGATCAGCAGTCCCGGCCATCCTGCAATTGTCCACGCGTCGATGCCGTTCATTCGGGCCGGACTACCGTTGTGGAGCAATGCACGCGTGTGTTCACACGTGGTGGATCATGCTGGCATGCGACCAGGATTTCATGGTCGCATGCAGGCAGCCGCTGTCGCGCGGCGGATCGGGTTCTGCCGCCTGCAATCACAGCCATCTGCTGAGATCAATTCCGGGTCGGCAGTCAGTCCGTATCCAGCGCAAGTGCGGCGCCTGCGTTATCCTCGTCCGGGATAAGGAGCCGACGGACCGGATCGTTGCCGAACTTTTCATCGAAAGCAGGAGAGCGTCTGAGATTGACGCCGCGTCCCGGTGGCAGATCGAGCGGACTCCAGAACTGGAACATGATCACCAGGCGCTCTTTCTCGCGGCTACGGCTGCCGAAGTGGAAGCACCGGGAGGTATCGAGGACGAGCCCGCTGCCCGCCGGGCCAATAAATTTCAGCTCTTCTTCGGGCTTTATGTGACGGTACATGTCGTCATCTTCGACCCGGTCCTGCATCTTGTAGCTTCGGAAATTTTCCGAAATTCGCTCGGAGACGTCGGCAGGCAGGAAGGTAAAGGGACCGCAGCCCTCGTCCATGTCGTTCGCGGCGAACACGAACTTCACGCGCCGCTGCAACCATTTCCGACCATCCCGATGATAGTACTGGCTGCCCTTCATCCGGGCATTCACCGGCGACCACATGACCTGAACTCTGAGCATGACCGGAACCTCGCCGAGGTAACCGGTCGCCATCTGCAGCACCTCGTCGCACAACGCCAGATCGAAAAGCGGCGGAGCCTCCTCGTACCGGGAAGGCACGAACAGATGAACGAGGTAGTCCGGGGGTGCCTCTGCGCCCTTCTTCTTCTTCCGCTCCTGGTGCCGCCGCTCTTCCAGAACCTTCTGCGCGTACTCCACCGCGGCCGCGGTGGGAGCCAGCGTGCCTTTTGGAAGCCATCCGAAGCCGCGAACCGGATCTAGGATATTCTCGAATTCTGGTTTGCGCGGGACCATGCTGACAAGCTCGCGTCGGCGCGCCCGGTCTCGGCCCACAACGACGGACTTCTGTGCAAGTGAAATCTGCTCGGCGATACGTGCTGCACTCCGCGGCGTCCTGGGATGCAACGCGATCTTGTCCAGTAGCTCCATCATGTCCGTTCTCCGTCCCGGCGAGGCCTGTCCGCATGCCTTAAGAAGGGCTGGTTCCAAAAGGATTGATATTCCAGCCGGTTGTGACATGCAAGACAGCGCGGCTGGCAGAGGCTTATTGTCTTTTTGTTACATGCAGTTGTTACGCCGGAAACCGGGGGCCGGGTACCTCGGACATCACTTCCGGTCGACCTGTCGGATTGTGGTGCCCCGGTGCGGATGACGCCACGGCGGTTTCGGGAATTACGCCCTTCGGCGCCTTTGGTCACGACAGCATGGAACGATACAGTTGCACGATTGCGCCTCCTATGTGCGCACTGGAGAACTCGTGCTCGACAAGGGCGCGGCCGGCCGCCGCGTATTGTGCCCGCAGGGCCGGATTGTGTGCCAGTTGCTGTACGGCACCGGCGAGCGCCTCCGCGTTGTCGACGGGCACAAGAAGGCCATTGACGCCAGGCCGTGCGATCTCCCGGCAGCCGGGCACGTCGGTGGCGACGATCGGACGCCCGCAAGCGGCCGCCTCGAGCAGGCTTTTCGGCAGCCCCTCGCGCCGCGATGGCAGCACGGCGATATGTGCCCTGGCCCACAGGCCCGCGATGTCCGATACGTGGCCGAGCACCTCGAGCCGGGGGCGCTGGCGCCAGCCATCGATTTCGGATGGCGGGATCGAGGCCGGGTTGGCCGGATCGGTTTCCCCGGCGATGAGCAGCCGGATGGTTTCGCCGCGCGACGCAAGGAGCGCATGTGCCGCCACGAGCGTCCGCAAGCCCTTGTCGTCCAGCAGACGGCCGACATAGGCCATCGTGATCGGTCCGGTCGGCTCGGGCTGCACCTGTAACCGGTCGGTGTCGATGCCCGAACCGGGAATGAGAAATATGCGCTCGCGCGGGATGCCGAGCGCGGTCATTGCGGCAAGATCGTCGGGGTTCTGAACCAGAATGGCGGCGTGCTGTCCGCTCAGCAACGGACGCAACAGCGGCCGCAGCACGCCGCGGACCGAGCGCGCCTTGAACGTGTTTGAGGTGAACGCAAAGCCGAGACCGGCCAGCGCCGACACGCGTCTGACCGGAAGGCCTGCTGCGGCCAGCGAACCGACGATCGAGGGCCAGAACGCGACCTGATGGACGAGCTCCGGCGCCAGCGCGCGATAGACCTTGCGCACCTCGGCGACGGCGCTGGTGAAGTCGACCGGGTTGGTGCTGCCGCGCCGCCAGGTGAGCGGATGAATGGTGAAACCTTCGGCAGCAATCGCCGCGCCGCCGCCGGCCACGCGCGTGGCGACGTGGACGTCGTAGCCGGCGTCGCGCGCGGCCCGGGCCATCGGCAGCCGGTGCGAGAGAAAGTACCAGTCTTCCGAGACGAGATAGAGCAGCCGTGGCCGTGCGGACCGGGACGGTGAGGCATCGGGTGGGCTCATGGCCGGCACGTCTCGGGTCATCGTGTGGCTGCCAGGTCAGCGTTGCAGCCAGCGCTCCGACCAAGCGCGTAACATGAGAATGTTCCACAGAGCGGTGGCATTTTGCTCGTCATTCGACAAGTGTCGTTGCCACAGGTTTTGCACTGCGTCCGCGTCAAGCAGGCCTTCGGCCTTGAGCCTGTCGCGCGACAGGAGGTCATCCGCCCAGCCGCGCAACGGACCGGACAGCCATTGGCCGAGCGGGACCGAGAACCCCCGCTTCGGCCGCTCGACCAGTGATCGGGGCAGATAGCGCGCCAGCACGGATTTGAGCAGCGCCTTCGGCTCATGACCGCGCCTGAGCGTGGCCGGCAGCGACCAGACATATTCGACGACACGATGGTCGAGGAGGGGCACCCGCGCTTCCAGCGAGACCGCCATGGAGCAGCGATCGACCTTGGTGAGGATGTCATCGGGCAGGTAGGTGAGCATGTCCTCGGCCTGCATGCGCGACACCAGGTCGGGCAGGGCAGCTGCTATGTCCGGCATGCGCTCGGCCGCGAGCGATCCATGCGCGCCGATCACGAGCCCGATCTTGTCTGTGCCGACCACATTGAGCGCGCGGGCGGCATCGTCACCGGTCGGCGCTGCCAGCGCCGCCGCCAGGCGGCGGGCCTTCTCGCCGACACGTTCGGCGCGGCCAGGCTCGAGCGCAATGCCGGCGGCTCCGGCAAGCCATGCGTCCGGCACTTGCCCCAGACAGCGGCCGGCAAGCGCGCGCAATCCGTGAGGCAGGCCGCCGACCCGGCGCCAGGTGCGCGCGAGCATCTCGTATTTCGGATAGCCGCCGAACAGTTCGTCACCGCCATCGCCGGACAGGGCCACCGTCACGTGCTGGCGCGTCATGCGGGACACGAGAAACGTCGGCAATTGCGAGGAATCCGCAAACGGCTCGTCGAACCAGTCGGCGACGCTGCCGACCAGATCGAGCGCGGCGTCTTCGCCGAGGATCACCTCGGTGTGATCGGTGCCGAGCCGGCGCGCGACCTCGCGCGCAGGACCCGACTCGTCATAGGCGGCCTCGCGAAAGCCGATGGTGAAGCTGCGCACCGGGCGGTCGGCGCAGGCCTGCATGAGGGCGACCACTGTCGAGGAGTCGACGCCGCCGGAGAGGAAGGCGCCGATCGGCACGTCTGCGATCATCCGGCGACGCACGGCATCCTGCAGCAGTTCGTCCAGTCGTGCAGTGGCTTCGTCGGCGGTGACGCGCCCGTCGGCCGGCTGTGTCACCACGTTGCTCAGGCGCCAGTAATGACGCACGACCGGTTCGCCACCCGCCGTCACGGTCAGCATGCATCCGGGCGGCAGCTTGAAGACGCCACGGAAGATCGTCGCCGGCGTCGGCAGGTAGCTGTAGCGGAGGAACGCGGCGACCGCTTCCCGGTCGATCTCCTTGCGGAACGCCGGATGCGCCATCAATGCGCGCAACTCGGAGCCGAACAGGACGGTTCCGTCGGTCGCCGTCCAGTAGAGGGGCTTGATGCCGAGCCGGTCGCGTACGAGGTGCAGGGCACGCGCCTGCCGGTCGAACAGCGCGAAGGCGAACATGCCGACGAACCGTTTGACCGCGTCGTCCAGGCCCCATTCGCCGATGGCGGCCAGCATGACTTCGGTGTCCGACGTCCCGCGGAAGGTGTGACCGCGCGTCTCCAGCTCGGCGCGCAATTCGCGGAAATTGTAGACCTCGCCGTTGTAGACGATGACGTATCGCCCGTCGGCCGAATGCATGGGCTGGGCGCCGGTCGGGGTCAGGTCGATGATGGCGAGGCGGCGGTGGGCGAGGGCGATGCCGGCACCGGCGTCGGCCCAGCAGTCGTGCCCGTCGGGTCCGCGGTGATCCATGCTTTCAGCCATGCGGACCGCGGCATCCGCCAGACCAGCACCCGGGCCGGTCCCGCGGGTTTCAAAAACCCCCGTTAATCCGCACATTTAGCCGCTTCTCCCGGCGGACATTGCGGGCACGGAAGGCCGGC
>CAZUDR010000254.1:0-5375 GCA_964618715.1 uncultured Undibacter sp.
CGACGACTTCCTGATCAATGCCGTGATGATCCCGTTCCTGATCTTTGCGCTGGCAGCGATCGGGCTCAATCTGCTGACGGGCTATACCGGGCTGCTCTCGCTCGGCACCGGCGCGTTCATGGGCGTTGGCGCCTATGCCTGTTACAAGCTCACCTCGATTTTCCCCGATGTGAACATCATCATCTGGATCATTGCCTCGGGCTTTGTTGCCGCAGCCGTCGGGACGATTTTCGGACTGCCGTCGCTGCGCATCAAGGGTTTCTACCTCGCCATCGCCACCCTGGCCGCGCAGTTCTTTCTGGAGTGGTGCTTCATTCGCATTCCGTGGCTCTACAACTACAACATCTCGGGAGCCATCGAAGTGCCGCAGCGCGAGCTGTTCGGCATTATTGTCACCGGTCCACGTGCCACCGCGGAAACCCGCTACTACATCGTGCTCGCCATTGTCGTCGTCATGACCTGGATTGCCTCCAACCTGGTGCACGGCCGGATCGGGCGCAGCTGGATGGCAGTGCGCGACATGGATATCGCCGCGGAGCTCATGGGAATCCGTCTGCTGCCGACCAAGCTTCTCGCCTTTGCGGTGTCGTCATTCTACTGCGGCGTGGCCGGTGCGATGCTGGTTTTTCTCTGGTACGGCGGCGCTGAATCCACCGTCTTCAATATCAATCAGAGTTTCAACACGCTGTTCATGATCATCATCGGCGGCCTTGGCAGCCTGCTGGGATCGTATCTGGGCGCGGCGCTGATCTTCATCCTGCCGATCATTCTCCGTTTCGTGCCGGAGACTCTCGGCCTGCCGATGCAGGCGGCGACCGTCGAGCACGTGACCTTCATGATCGTCGGGTCGCTGATCGTCTTCTTCCTCATTGTCGAACCCGCCGGGCTGGCGCGGCTCTGGCAGATCGGCAAGCAGAAATTGAGGGTGTGGCCGTTTCCGTACTGATGGTGCAAGATAGTCCCAATTTCGGCCCGCGGCCGGTGCCGCGGATACGAAATCGCTCCCGCCGAACGAAGGCTTGGGCGAACAGAGAAACCAGAGGCGCGCCGGTTCCGGCGTGAACCAAAGGGAGGAATGACATGAAGGCAAGAAAACTGGTTGCGGGCGTTGCCTGTACCGTGTTGCTGGGAGCCGCCGTGCTCGCCGGCAAGGCACAGGCGCAGGACAGCATCTACGTGCCGCTGCTGACCTATCGCACGGGCCCGTACGCGAACTCGGGTATTCCGATTGCCAACGGCATGCACGACTACCTCACCATGCTCAACGAGCGTGACGGCGGCATCGGCGGCGTGAAGATCAACGTCGAGGAATGCGAAACCGGCTACGACACCAAGAAGGGTGTGGAGTGCTGGGAAGCAGTGAAGGGCAAGAACCCGGCCGTTGTGAATCCGTACTCGACCGGCATCACGCTGCAGCTCATCCCCAAGGCCGCGGTCGACAAGGTACCGGTCCTGTCCATGGCCTACGGGTTGTCGGCTTCGGCCGTGGGCAACGACTTCCCCTGGATCTTCAACCCGCCGGCCACCTACTGGGACGGCATGTCGATGATCCTCCGCTATATCGGCGGCAAGGAAGGCGGCCTCGACAAGCTCAAGGGCAAGAAGATCGGCTTCATCTTCCTCGAGAGCGGCTATGGTCGTGAGCCGATTCCGCTGCTCCAGCAGTTCGGCAAGGATTACGGCTTCGAGGTGAAGCTCTACTCGGTCGCCGGCAAGGAAATGCAGGACCAGTCGGCGCAGTGGCTTGCCGTGCGCCGCGATCGTCCGGACTGGATGATCATGTGGGGCTGGGGCGCCATGAACCCGACCGCAGTCAAGCGCGCGGCGGAGAACGGCTACCCGATGGATCACTTCATCGGAATCTGGTGGTCCGGCTCTGACGATGACGGCAGGGGCGGCGGCAAGGCGGCCAAGGGCTACCTGGCGCTGAACTTCAACGGCCTCGGTTCCGATTATCCGGCGATTCAGGACATCAAGAAGCATGTCGTGGACGCCGGCAAGAGCCAGGTCGAGAAGGAGAAGTTCGCCGACAACTTCTACAACCGCGGCGTCTTCAACTCCGTTCTGGTCGCGGAAGCGATCCGCAACGCGCAGAAGATCACCGGCAAGAAGGTCGTGACGGGTGAAGACGTCCGTCGCGGTCTGGAAAGCCTGAGCATCGACAAGGCGCGGTGGAAGGAGCTCGGCCTGCCGGACTTCGGCACGTCGATCAAGGTGACCTGCACAGACCACAACGGTCACAGCCCGGCCTACATGCAGCAATGGGACGGCGAGAAGTGGGTCAAGATCTCCGACTGGATCGAGCCGATGGAGGACAAGGTGTTGCCGTTGCTGAAGGCGGCAGCGGCAGACTATGTGAAGAAAAACACCGGCTGGCCGAAGCGCACGGAGTCTTGCGACAAGTCGTCGTAAGCGGACGAAGCAGGACCCTCGTCCCGGGGAGCGCCGTCGGGCGCGTCCGCAGGGACGAGGGCCATCGCACTGAACGCCCTCATCCTTCGGGACGCCGCTGACGCGCCTGCCCGGGGTGAGGGCGACTTCAAGGAGGCCCGCAATGTCGGTCGCCGAACAGGCGGACGTAACCCCCGCCGCCGCATCCGAGGATATTCTCTCGGTCAACAACATCGAGGTGATCTATGATCACGTCATCCTGGTGTTGAAGGGCGTATCGCTGGACGTGCCCCGCGGCGGCATCGTTGCGCTGCTCGGCGCCAACGGCGCCGGCAAGACCACGACACTGAAAGCGATTTCGAATCTGCTGGGTGCCGAGCGGGGCGACGTCACCAAGGGCACGATCGAGTTCGACGGCGCCCAGGTCGAGTCCCTGTCCCCGAACGAGCTGGTCCGCCGGGGCTGCATCCAGGTGATGGAGGGGCGCCACTGCTTCGGCCATCTGACCATTGAGGAAAACCTGCTCACCGGAGCGTTCACGCGGCGTGACGGCCGCGCCGCCATCAAGCGCGACCTTGATCTGGTCTATGGCTATTTCCCCAAAATCGGCGAGCGCAAGGACTCGCTGGCCGGTTACACTTCGGGCGGCGAACAGCAGATGTGCGCCATCGGCCGCGCACTGATGTCGCGGCCCAAGATGATCCTTCTTGACGAGCCGTCGATGGGACTGGCGCCACAGATCGTCGAGGAGATCTTCGGAATCGTGAAGGATCTGAACGAGAAGGAAGGCGTCTCCTTCCTGCTCGCCGAGCAGAACACCAACATGGCGCTGAAGCTGGCCCGCTACGGCTACATTCTGGAGAACGGCCGCGTGGTGATGGACGGTGACGCCAAGTCGCTGGCCGAGAATGCCGACGTGAAGGAATTCTATCTGGGAATTTCCGAAGGACGCCGGAAGTCCTTCCGCGACGGCAAGCACTATCGGCGCCGGAAGCGCTGGCTGTCATAGGTCGCCGTGCCGGATCATTACGATACGCTGGAAACCCGGCCGCCGGACCGGCGGGAGAGCGAACAATTTGCGGGGCTTCCGAAGATCCTTTCGCATGCGATGACGGCGCCCGGCTGGGCGCAGCATCTTGCCGGCCTTGACCCCGCATCCGTGACCTCGCGCGCGGCGCTGGCCAGGCTGCCGGTCCTGCGAAAACCCGACATTGCCGCCTTGCAAAAGGACATTCCGCCGTTCGGCGGTCTCAACGTGACGCCGCCCGGCAAGGCGCATCGCCTGCTCATGTCGCCGGGGCCGATCTTCGAGCCGGAAGGTGCAGGGAAGGACTGGTGGGGTTCGGCGCGCGCGCTGTTCGCGGCCGGCTTCCGCGCCGGCGACGTGGTGCACAATTCCTTCGCCTATCATCTCACGCCCGGTGGTTTCATTCTGGAGTCGGGGGCACATGCGCTCGGGTGCGCGGTCATCCCGGGCGGCGTCGGCAATACCGAACTGCAACTGGACGCCATCGCGCATTACCGGCCGAACGGGTATGTCGGCACGCCCGACTTTCTCAAGATCCTGCTCGATACCGCGGAAAAATCCGGCAAGGATGCAAAGTCGATCCGGCATGCGCTGGTCTCCGGCGCCGCCCTGCCGGCTTCGCTGCGCGACGAACTGGGCAAGCGCGGGGTGGCGGTGCTGCAGTGCTACGCAACTGCCGAGCTTGGCGTCATCGCCTACGAAAGCGAGGCGCGGGAAGGCATGATCGTCAACGAAACCGTCATCGTCGAGATTGTGCGCCCCGGCACCGGCGACCCGGTACCCCAAGGCGAGGTCGGCGAGGTCGTCGTGACATCGTTCAATCCCGACTACCCGATGATCCGGCTCGGCACCGGCGATCTCTCGGCGCTGATGCCGGGCGCCTCGCCCTGCGGACGCACAAATGCGCGGATCAGGGGCTGGATGGGCCGGGCCGACCAGACCGCGAAAGTGAAGGGCATGTTCGTCCATCCCAAACAGGTTGCCGAAGTGGCCGCACGCCATCCGCAGCTCGCCAGGCTGCGGCTGGTGGTCGGCCGCGAGGCCGAGCAGGATACGATGACCCTGCTGGCCGAATGCGCGTCGCCGGAGGCATCGCTGGAGGACGCGGTGGCGGCCAGCCTGCAGGCAGTGACCAAGATGAAAGGCGCGGTCAGGTTCGTCGCGCCGGGCACGCTGCCGAACGACGGCAAGGTGATCGCCGACGAGCGGCCGGTGGGCTAAAGCAGTGTCGCGGTCTTGACCCTGCGCCCCGGTTGCCCCTGATAGTCACATGACCGCAGCCGATATCACGCGCGACAACCCGCACCTGCCGTCGGATCATCCCGCCGTGCCGCCACGCCGTATCGGTGTTCTGCTGGTCAATCTCGGCACACCCGATGCGACCGATTACTGGTCGATGCGCCGCTACCTGAAGGAGTTTCTCTCCGACCGCCGTGTGATCGAGGAGAACCCGGTCAAATGGTGGCTGGTGCTCAACCTCATCATTCTGACCGTCCGTCCGGGGCGCAAAGGGCGCGACTACGACAAGATCTGGAACAGGGAGCGCAACGAGTCCGTTCTCAAGACGATCACGCGCTCGCAGGCAGACAAGCTCGCCGCAAGCTTCGCCGGCGATACGCGCGTGCTGGTCGACTGGGCGATGCGCTACGGCAATCCGTCCATTGCATCGCGTCTCGACGTCATGCAGCAGGCCGGCTGCGACCGGATCCTGATCGTGCCGCTCTATCCGCAATATGCCGCCGCCACGACCGCCACCGTCTGCGACAAGGCATTCGAGGCGCTCGCCAAAATGCGCTGGCAGCCGGCTGTGCGCATTGCGCCCGCGTGGTTCGACCGGCCATCCTATGTCGAGGCGATCGCCACCTCGCTCGAGCAGGAACTCGCCAGGCTGAAATTCAAGCCCGACGTGATCCTCGCCTCCTATCACGGCATGCCGGAGGAGTACCTGCACAGGGGC